>DATIBA010000144.1:0-11283 GCA_035457765.1 Gaiellaceae bacterium | reverse complement strand
CCGTCGGTACAGCTCCAGCGCGTCGTCCTCGCGCGATGCGAGGTGAGCTGCACGCCCGGCGACCGACAGTGCGCGGAAAGCAACCTCGGAGCCCACGCTCGCCGCCGCTTCGGCGTGCGCGATCGCCTCCACGTGTCGGCCGTAGCGGAGCGCCACCTCCGCTCGCGCGATGGAAAACGTCGCCGACTCGAGATCCGCGTCCGATGCGAACTCGCACCATCGCTGCAACGTCGGGAGGCGAGCAGTGTCGAGAAGGTCGTCCAGGGCCTCACGAACGAGCGGCTCGAGCTCGTTCGACAGGTGCCAGCGCGTGATCACATCGAACGCCGCATCCCAGTCTCTCCGGGAGCGATAGTGCGCGAGGCATACGTCGGGCGCTCCCTCTACCGGAGCCAGCCCGAGCTGCTCGCTTCGCTCGTCGAGGAACGCGCGCGCCAGCGGATGGAGCTCGAGCTGAACGCCCCGCTCGACCATGATTCCCACGTCGAGCGCCGCGGAGCAGACAGCCTCTGCGGCGTCGAAGCCGATCAGCGCTCCCGCCAGTTCGCGATCGAGCACGGGCGCGACGGAGAGCGTCGTCATGCCCTGTTGCACGTCCTCTCCGAGCGCGCTGAAAACCTCCTCGGCGAAGAAGCGGTACAGAGATTCCGGAACCTGATCGGCCTCGTTCTCGATCTCGGCCGACGAGACCCCTGCCAGGCCGATCACGGCGGGCCAGCCGTTGGCGAGCGACACCAGCCCGGAGGCAGAGGGCGAGCTGCGACCGACCAGGACGTCGGCCGCTTCGTGGGCGTCCATGGCGAGTGACGTCTGATTGAGCTCGAGAACGTCCCCGTAGAGGATCCGCTTCGTCGACACCCACACCGGACGAAGGCGGCTCGCAATCAGAAACTGGAGCGGAGACGCGGCAACGAGTGCCGCGACGAATCGCTCGGCCTTCGGCTCGAGTGCGATCTCCTGGTAGTCGTCGATGACGAGCCAGCCCTCGCTCGGCCAGGGCGCGAGATCCTCCCCGAGGATCTCGGCCAGTGTCTCGACGTTCTCTGCCGCGGCTGGAAGCGCCCGCAGATGCTCGCGCAGGCGAGCATCACACTCGCCGACCACGGGCTCGCATGCCCGAGCGAGACCGAGAGCGAGCGCAGCGACGTCCGTGGAGGACGAGCGCGCCGTGAACCAGGCACCACATCGACCGTCGCGGGTAACCCACTGCTCGGCGAGCGTCGACTTGCCGTATCCGGCTGGAGCGACGAGTGTTCGCACGCGCGCCCTCGATTCGTCGAGAACCGCCAGCAGACGAGGCCGCTCGATGATCCGGCGGCGTCGGAGGACCCGTGCTTCCTGGACTGTCGCCGTCGTCGCCACCTCCCCGCTGTCGCCTGGACTGGCACCGGACACTAACACCCCAACCTCGGGGGCACCCACGGCCGGATCACCGGTCGTGAGTGCCCCCGAGTTTCAGCGGGGCAGCCGGACTGCAAGTGCGAAGCTGCGCCCTGAGGGGAGGGGGTCCTCTCCCGTCAGCAGACGGAATGCGATCGGGATTTGACGACGGCGCCGAACGCCGAGCTTCTGGCGAAGCACGTCGCAGTGCGCCTTGGCCGTCCTGGGGGAGATCCCGAGCCGCAGGCCGACCTCCTCGTTCGAGCACCCCGCTGCGATCAGTGCGACAACCTCGCGTTGCCGCGGCGTGATTGGTGCCGTCTTCCTGTCGGTGGCCAGTTCGATCATGGCCACGAACCTACTCCCTCGTTCGAGTGATGCCCATTCGTCGGGACGTGTAACGCGCGGTGTATTCGAGCCGGGCCGCGCGACTACGTCATGGGAACTTGCCGGAGGACCTTCGGCGCGACTCGGTCGAGGATCTCGGAGAGGCTCTCGCCGGTGCAGGTGATGCCGTGGTTTCGCAGCCCGATGACCGCATGGGTCGGATCGGGCTCGAGCGCGACCAGGTCCGCGACTGCGACAGCCAGCTCCTGCGTCCCGCACGGGTAGTTGACATCCGTCGCAGCAATGCCCTCCATCCACGCGTGGACGTGGAGGATCGCGCCGACATCCGGATGCGCCTGGTAGATCATCCAGTGCTCGATCGCGTCGACCGAGACTCGCCTGGGCTCGATTCCCGGGGGGACGCTCAACACGATGACGCCACGCTCGTCGTCGAAGTCCTTGACCATCAGAATGTCCCTGCCGACGGACTCGAGCTGTGACTTGTCGACACCGCTCGCACTCATCCAGAAGCGCGTCTCGTCCTTGCGCGCCGAGAGGTTGCCGTAGGAGAGGCCACCGACGCTGTAGAGCCGCATGACGTGCCTCAAGTCACGCCCCGAGAGGTACTCCTCGACCGGAAACGGCGATGGCAGCAGGTCGAGCTCGTCGAGACGGCGCCCGGCCTCCCCGATGTCCGCCGTGACCTCGTCCCCGTCCCAGAGCTCCGGCTCGAGATCCGGGATCCATTCGTTGTCGATCACGAGCCGCGACGTCGCGAGGGGCTCCAACCGCTCGTAGATCTCCTCCGGGTCGTCCGGCACGTGATACGTGCCGCGCTCCATCGTGGTGAACCACACACCTTCGCCGGGAACGCGCAGGAGAACGACGTTGGAGAGCGTTCGCACGAGCATGGGGTAGTTCTCCTTGAGTGCATCCTCCGGGGCGTCCGGGAGCTCGTAGAACGCCGCCGAGTACGTCCCGCGTGACGCCCGACGAAACGCCTTGGGATCGGCCGGATCGAACATGTTCAGGACGAAGTCCGCCTGAGCGATGTCGTTCACGGGAACGAAGTCGTCTCTCTCGAACTGCTTGCCGATCGCCCGCACCCACTCCTCGTGAGCTGGCGACGTCGCGGTGCCCCAGATGGCGTACGTGCGCACGCGGAAAGACTACCGCTCTGGGCTGCGCTAACCCTTGGCGATGAACGCCACGAGATCGTCCAGCTGCTTCTTCGACAGCTTCGCGTAACCGGGCATCACCGGCTTGTACCCGCGTGCCACGAAGGCCTTGGGCTTCACGATCGACGTGCGGATGAAGATCGCGAGAGGCTGCTTCGCCCTCTTCGCATCCGCGGTGAGGCGTGCCTTTGTCAGTGCGGGCCCCGTCGTGCCCTTGGACCTTGCGGGCTTGAACGTATGGCAGCCGCCACAGGCATTCGTGGCGAATACCTTCTTCCCCGCAGTCGGATTGCCGGCTGCAAGAGCTGCGCCTGCCGCGAGGGCGACCGCGACGAGCCCTACGACGAGAACGAGTCGAGTCATACGTCCGAGCGTACAGACTCGCCGTCGGTACGAGCAAGCTCAGCGAAAGAGATCGCGCTCACGCGGCATGATGAGATCGCTACCACGTCCTTCTCCCGCCGCCACCAGGCCCTTGACGATCGCTGCGGGGATGCCGTCGGTCTTTCCCATGACGAGCTGTGCAGCGCCCGCGATCTCGTCGGCGACCGCGATCTCGGTCGCGTGCAGTTCGTATCCCGTCGAGTCGCGCCGACCCTTGAGATCCAGCAACGCGACGATCCCTGAAACGCCGAGCGCGACATCGGTGGTGCCGCGGCGCCACGCTCGACCGAACGAGTCCGAGACGATCACGCCGACACCCACGCCGGCCAACTCCAAGACCTCCGAGCGAAGACGGTCGGCGGACGCGTCCGGGTCCGCGGGGAGCAGTACGAGCGTGTCGGGACCTTTGGCGTTCGAGGAATCGACCCCCGCAGACGCACAGACGAAGCCGTGATGCGTCTCGGCGATGACGAGCGGAGGACGCGTCCGAACGATCTCGCGGCTCTCGCCAAGGATGACTTCCATCCGGCGCGGATCCCGGTCGCCCGCGAGCTCGCGTGCTCTCGGCGACGGTTCGACTTCGGAGAGAGTGACGACTCTGCCTTCGACCTTCGAGACGGCCTTCTGGGCAACGACGAGCACGTCGCCGCTTTCGAGTCCTCCTGCTCGGACGGCCGCCTCGACGAGCAGTGCAGCGAGGTGGTCGCCCTCCTCGAGCTCCGGGACGCCACGGAGCGGGATGATGCGAACCTCCCCTATCAGGAGATCCCGGTAACGCGGATCCCGGCGTGCGCCCGGTACCGCTTGTTGAGGTTGACGATCAGCGCAGTCAAGCTCTCGAGGGCCCGGGCGCCCGCCAGAGGCCCGGCGTCGAGAGCACGGCCGGTCACGACGCGGCTCGCGAGTTCGAGCGCGAGTGCCTTGGCCTCGGAATCGTCGCCGCAGACCAACGCATCCTCTTCCGGCCGCGCGGCTGCGAGGTTGGACGCAGCGAGGGAATGCAGCCCAGCGACGACGGGGCCGTCGAGCTCCTTCTGAACCCGCTCGGCCAGCGACATGCGATCGACCGCGAGGACAACGCCGTCGGGTGTGAAGCGGAGATCGGACGCGACCGAGAGGACGGGCGTCGTGCCGATCGACTCTCGGAGCGCCCTGGCGGTGTCGATCGCCGCTTCCGCGTTGACGGCGAGGACGACGAGATCCACGCCCACGACTGCGTCCGCGTTGGTCGCACCGGCCACACCGAGCTCATCGGCGGTGGCCGCCGCACGCTCGGCATCGCGCGAGCCGACAACGACCTCGAGCGCAGCTTCGTTCAACCGGAGGGCGAGCGCTTTACCGAACGGCCCCGTCCCACCCACGATCGCTACCCGCACGCCGCCTCCAGCGCGATCTCGGCGAGCCGGCGGGCCGACTGGCTGTCGCCCATGAGAGTCCGCGTGACGACGAGATCGACGGAGGTTTCGGCGGGCGCGTCTGCTTCGTCGATGACGAGCGCGTCGATGAGGCCCTCGTAGCTCAGAGCAACGTGGGCAGGACTCGTGCCGCCGGCCATGCGCGAGAGCATACGACCGGCCGGGCCCGTGACCGCCGCGCCGCCGACGAGGGGACTGATCGCTACACAACGGACGCCGCGGCTCTCGATCGCTTCGCGAATCTCGCGGACGGCGACGATCGGTCCGATCGAGAGATACGGGTTGCTCGGAGCCAGGAGGAGCGCATCGGCTGCCTCGAGCACTTCCGGCACGCCGGGGGCCGACCGTGCCTCGGAGGCGCCTTCGTACTCGACGGCGTCCACCTCGTCGCGGTGGCTGCGTCCGACGAACCACTCCTGGAACGCGAACCTGCCCGCAGGGGTGACGACGTGCGTTCGCAGTCGGTCGTCCGTCGCGGGGAGAACCCAAGTCTCGATGCCCATGCGAGCGCAGAGATCCTTCGTCACGTGCGAGAGCGCCCGTCCCTCTCGAAGTGCACGCGTTCGTACCAGATGGAGCCCGATGTCGAGATCCCCGAGCATGAACCAATCCTCGCCTCCCCACTCCGCCGCCGACGCGAGCGTTCTCCACGTCTCGTTGGCCCGGCCCCAGCCGCGCTCCTCGTCGATGACTCCCGCGAGTGTGTAGAGGAGGCTGTCGAGGTCGGGCGAGACGTGCAGGCCGAGGATCTCCTCGTCGTCTCCGACGTTGCCGATGATGGTGAGCTCGTCAGAGCCGAGCACGTCGTGTAGCCCACGGGCGAAGCGGGCGCCCCCTCCTCCTCCCGCGAGGAGGACGACGTTCACGCGGGAACGGCGAGAAGCGCGCGCGTCCGGGAACCGACGAGCGGGGCAAGTCGTTCGAGATCGGCATCCGTGTCGACATCCGACTCGAGCTCGGGGATTCGGATTGTCGCGAACGGGGCGTGATCGCGGAACCGTTCGGCGCTCGCAGGCCCGTAGAGCGGGGCGAAGACGTTCGGATCCGGAAGTGAGAGGGCGTTCGTCGTCCCGTCCGCTGCTTCCACCAGGGCCAGGCCCGCATCGGCCAGCGTACGGAGAGCTCCCGGCGTGACACACGGAAGATCAGCGTTCACCACGAGCGCATGGCCGACCACGTCCCCGAGCCCTGCCTCGACTGCGGCCCCCAGGCCGGCACCTGGATCGGCCACCCACTCGGCCCCCGCCGGGACGACTGCGCCATCGTCGGTCACGACCAGAACGCGCCCCACCACGAGTGCCGCCGCGACGACGTCTCCCAGCATCGCGAGCGCGACGGCTGCACGGATGGTCGACGGCAACCGCCTCTTCGCGTCGCCCCGGTACGGGATCACGATCGCCGGCACGGGCCGAAGCGTAGTCGGGTTCCCCGGCTTCGCGAGCAAGCGAGCGTCGTGGGGTTCCTGGCGTCGTCAGCCGGTCGCGCAGGCCGGCTCCCCGGCCGGGAGCGACCCGACGACCCGCGGCTCAGGCGGCGTTGGAGGAGGTGCCGGGGCCGGATGTGGCCCACTCGCTCAGGTCGTACCAGTGGGTGTCTCGGAGCGCGTCGCACACGTCAGGATCCGTGTGGTCACGGTTGAAGACGTGATGCTCGCGATCGCAGCAGATCTCGACTGTGTTGAGCGAGACCTGGCGAATTCGCGCCAGCGCCTCCGCCGGAAGTTGCGCCTCGGCGACGGTGTAGTGCTTGAACTGGAGGTCGGGGTCCAGCTCCATGAGCTGCGGCCAGTCGGGGCACGTGCGCGCACTCATCGCGAAGCTGAGTTCTCCTCGAGCATCCACCTCCCTTCAAAGCGCACGACGCCCCGTTCGTCGCCCCCCGGATAGACCACGAACACGAGTGCGTCGTCGAGCCAGTGATAGACGTGCTCGCCGCTCTCGTCGGTGAGGCCGAGGCGGAGGTGGAAGCGACCGTCCGCAAGTGGGAGCTCGCCGATCTCGAAGCGAACGCTGCGCCGGCCGTTGCCTCCAACCCAGCCGAGGCCGCGAAGATCCACGGCATGACCCGCGACGAGCGTACCCGCGTCGTCTCGAAGCTCGAGCTGAAGTCGTGGAGGCGGCACGCCGTCCGGCGTCGCCACGGCGACCTGGAGGACGAACGGCTCTCCCGAGAGGAACTGGAGCCGGTCTGCACCTTCCTTTCCGACGAGCACAGCCGACTCGATCGTCGCCTCGCCCGAGCCCCACTCGCGAAGTCCCACTCGACGCTCGGCCGGGTTCGCATCGTCGGCCAGCGCCCGCCGGTAGCGGCTGACCGCCTCTCGCGTGGGACCGTCGAAGGCGACGCGACCGACGTCGAGGAGCACCGAGCGCTCACACAGACGCTCGACGGCCGAGGCGTCATGGGAGACGAAGACGATCGTGCCGCCTGCCTGCTTGAAGGCGAAGATGCGGCCGAAGCACTTGCGCTGGAACGCCTCGTCGCCGACGGCGAAGACCTCGTCGAGGAGCAGGATGTCCGCATCGAGGAAGGAGGCGATGGCGAACCCGAGCCGCATCGTCATTCCCGACGAGTACGTCCGCACGGGGCGGTCGATCGCATGCTCGAGCTCGGCGAACGCGACGATCTCGTCGAACCGCTGTCTGATCTCGGCGCGTCGGAGACCCTGGATCGCGCCATTCAAGAAGACGTTCTCGCGCCCGGTGAAGTCGAGGTGGAATCCCGCACCGAGCTCGAGGAGCGAGCCGATGCGACCTTCGGTCCGCACTCGCCCGGCCGTCGGCTTGATGATTCCTGCGACGAGCCGAAGCAGCGTCGTCTTCCCCGAGCCGTTGCGCCCGATGAGTCCGACGGCCTGCCCGCGCTGAACTCCAAGAGTCACGTCGTGAAGCGCCCAGACATCGGTCGGATACGTCCGTCCACGCTGGACGAAGAGATCCTTGAGCGTACGCACCTCGCGAGCGTGAATGCGAAAGCGGCGCGAGACGCCGTCGACGCTGATCTCGCCTGGCTGCATCTGGACCTAGACTAGAGGGTCGATGTGTAATCGGGACGCGGCCGCGAAGCGCCCGCCTTTGGGGATCTCGGCGCGACCGGAATCCGCGCGTCAGCGGATTCCGGTCTTGCGCTCGAGAGGAGTCTAGACCTCGCGATGGAACGCGTCGGCGAGCATCCGGTCCCTGCGGGTCCACTGGCGGTACGCTGGCTTGCCTACGAACTCGACGAGGCTCGCGCGGGGACGCCCGCAAGGGCGCGCGTGCGCCTCGAGAACGCGGGTTCCGCTGCTTGGCGCTCGCGCGGCGGAGAGGGTGTCCAGCTCTCATACCACTGGCTCGACCCGCTGGGGAACGCGATCGTGTGGGATGGGACGCGAACCTCGCTGTCGGACGTCGTCGAACCCGGCCAGACCGTCGAGCTCGAGCCCATCGTCGCTGCACCGCGCCCGCCGGGCAGCTACCTGCTCGCGTTCGATCTCGTCGAGGAGCTCCGTTTCTGGTTCCAGGAGGTCGGGTCAACTCCGCTCGAGGTTCCCGTCGAGGTGAAGCCGCGCATCGCCGAGCGCCGCCTCAGAGTGGAGTTGCACGGGGATCACGACCCCGAGACCCACGCGGCATTGGCCGCGCAGGAGGAGGCTCCCGTCACCGAGGAAGCGGTCGCGGTCGCTCATCTCGTCGCAGGTGCACTTCCGGCGCCTGACTGGTCACGACTCCTGCTCGATGCGCACGAGGAGGGCTTCGCTGCGGTTAGTGGCGCGATCCAACCGGACTCGCGCGCCGACCGGCGCCGACTCGCACCCTGGGCGCCGGGACAAGGACGGAATCCGAGGTTCGACCGCCCGCTCCTGCTGCCGTCGCTGCTGGACGGCCTCCGGCCCGTCAGCGACGAGGGGCTCCCGTCCTATGCGGGGGGCGACGCCCTCTTCGAAGGCCGCGCGGTCGTCAGACTTCGGTCGCGATCCGGTCGTCCGAGCGGCTGAAGACGTATGCTCCACCGGCGAGAGCGACGGCTGCGGCGACGATCGTGTAGAGGGTGTCTGCCGCGCCCGGCGCGTCCCCGTAGAAGAGCACCGAGCGCATCGCCTCGATCGGCGGCGTGAGGAAGTTGACCCAGTGGAGGAGGAACTCCGCGAGCGGGTAGTCGTCGACTCCGGGGAGCTGCTCGAGGCTGTAGAGGATCGGCGTTAGGAAGAACCACGGCAGGAGGAGCGCCTGCAGCAGGTGCTCGACGTCGCGAAAGAGAGCGTTGAGCGTCGCGACCGCCAGCGCGAACCCGGCGACGATGCATGCGAACAGGACACCCAGCGGAAAGGCGAGCCAGACCGTCGCGCGAGCGTCCGGGATCGTCGCCAGGCTGAGCACGACGACGACGCCGAGCATCACTGCAAAGGAGACGAGGTTCGTGGCCACGATCGAGAGCGGCACGAGCTGCCGCGGGAACCGCACCTTGCGGATGAGGTTCGCGTTCTCGAGCAGGCTCCGCGACGAGGCCTGCGACGCGGTGGCGAAGAAGACCCAGGCGGGGAGGCCGCAGAGCAGGAAGAGCCAATAGTCGTCGCTCCCGACCTCCGTCACTCGCCAGAGAACGGAGAAGACCAGCAGGTAGACGAGCATGAGGACGAGCGGGTGCAGGAGCGTCCACCCGAGCCCGAGGAAGGAGCCGCGGTACTTCGCCCGCAGGTCGCGCCGGAAGAGGCTCCCGAAGAGCTCCCGGTAGCGGAAGACGTCGGCGTACACGGACACCTCGAGGAGTCTAGGCGTGAGCGCGCCCGCACTCACCCGGCGGTACGAGAAGGGGCGGCGCGTGAACGCCGCCCCTTCGCTCGTCTCGAACGACACGTCGGTTACGGCGTGACGAGGGGCTCCTTGTCGAAGTTTCGCTTCGACCAGAGCAGTACCGCATGCGCCGCTGCATCCGACATCTGGTCGAGCGCGGTGAGACCCAGGCCGGGTGATGTGCCGCCTCCGGTACCGGCGAACGTGTCGCAGGCCTGGTGGTAGCACGGGTCGTACTGAGTACCAGCCTGACCGCCGTAGTCCGTGGCCTGCTGGGCGGTCTTGATGCCTTCGGCGCCCGTGAAGAGGCCGCCGGCAGGGATACCGACCGCGATGAACGGCCCGTAGTCCGAGCGGCCGTCGAAGGCCGTTGGCGCATTCAGCAGGCCAACCCCCGAGAAGTAGTCGAGGAAGACCTGCTCGATCGCCGCAGAGCCGGGCGGCCCGGCGACGGGCGTATGCGAGCCATTGCCGTCATAGACGAAGCGGACGAAGTTCGGCGAGCCGACCATGTCGAAGTTGAGCATCAGCTCGATCTTGTCCCGCTCGGCCTGCGAGAGGCCGTTGACGTAGAACGCCGAGCCGAGGAGGTTGAACTCCTCGGCTCCATACCACATGAACCGAAGCTTGTTTCGCGCCTCACGATCTTGAGCGGCGAAGACCTCGGCGATCTCGAGGATCATGCCCGAGCCGGAGCCGTTGTCGTTGATTCCCGGCCCTGCGAGCACGCTGTCGAGGTGCGCGCCGACGACGACGACACGGTTCGGATCGCCCTCCGGAGTCTCCGCCACGACGTTGAACGTCTCGCGGATCTCCGATTCGGTGCTCGTCTTCACGTGCAGGGTGACGGGGCCGTCGAGCGTCTGGTTGCGGATTGCCGCCCCGTCGGCGAAGCTCAGCCCGACGACCGGAATGGTGAAGGGGGCGCCCAGCGTCCCCACGATCAGGTCGGTTCGGCCCGGCTGACCCTCATTGAAGATGACGACCGCCGAGGCGCCGGCTGCCTGTGCGTTCGCAGCCTTCGTCCCGAAGGTGCAGGTCCCCCGTTGGATGAGCGCGACGTTGCCGGGCGTGAACCCCGCGAAGTCCGCCGCCTCGCAGCCGCTTGTCGAACTATTGGGAGCAGCACCCGGCGGGATCTGGACGTCGACCGGGGTCACCGCCGCAGTGACGTCGCCGCTGCCCGAGTAGGTGAACGTCCCGGTCGCGTAGGTCGTCGGCGTGGGTGACGTCTGCTCCAGCACCGCAGGAGCCAGCTCTTGGAAGAAAGCGAACTCGAAGGGCTGGACAACAGGCGAGTAGCCCGCGGCCTCCAGCCTGCCGACCACGTAGTCGATCGAATCGCCGTAGCCGTCCGTGCCGGAAGAGCGCGTGCCGTCGTTCGCCGTCGCGATGCCCTGCAAGGCAGCCTGGTGCTCGCGGATGCCCGCGACCGTGACCGCCTTTCGGAATCCCTGCGACTCGGCCAGCGGGAATGTGGTCGGCGCCGTCGTCGCGGCCGGTACGGCCACGAGCGCCGCGAGGGCCGCCAGTACGACGACAGCCCATGCGTGTGCTTTCAACCTCATGCGAGGCCTCCTCTCTGGAAGGTCGGGCGTGACGTCCCTTCCCCTTCGGTTGTGATGGACGGTGCCTTGGACGTGGTTCCTCGAGAAGCGTCGAGCGAAACACACCTCGCGGCTGACGGGCTACAGCGACAGGGTGCTCGACTACCCTTTTCAGGCTGTGGATGCGATCGTCACGATCGCCGCGTTCCCTCTCACCGTCGCGGTTCTCTGGCTCCTCCTCCGTTCGCCGGCAGGCGGACGCCTCGTCGCCGTCCCGTCC
>DATIBA010000143.1:0-17629 GCA_035457765.1 Gaiellaceae bacterium | reverse complement strand
CCCCGACAAGGTCGTGTACGAGGCTGCCGCCGCATGCCTTCCCGTGCTTGCCTCGAACCCGATCTTCGACTCGCTCCTCGATCGGGAAGCTCGCTTCCCGCGCACCGACCCGCGCGCGCTCGCGGACAGGATCCAGGCCGTCGCGGAGATGAGCCCCACGACGCGAGCGGCGGTTGGGCACCGCTTGCGCGAGCGAGTCGAAGCGGATCATTCGGTGCAGTCGTGGGCGCGCAGCATCCTCGACGCAGCAGGGCTGTCGTGACGAGCGGCGTCGTCCTGCACACACAGAAGGTCGCCGGGATCTCGGGCTCCGAGGCCCACCTCCTCCAGCTCCTACCCGACCTCCGCGGGCGGGGCTGGGACATCCGCTTCCTCATGCTGCACGAGGACGAGCCGGGCGCCTGGGAGTTCGCCCGTGAGTTACTCGCCCGCGGAGTCCCACTCGACGACGTGCGGCTTCGCGCCGACGTCGATCCCCTCGCGTTCGGTGAAGTCCTCACGTACCTCTCGCGCTCGCGACCCCGGATCCTCCATACGCACCTCGTCCACGCCGACGTCTACGGCCAGCTCGCGGGGTTCCTCACCCGCGTCCCGCTCCGGCTTTCGACGAAGCATGGGTTCAACGAGTTTCGGGAAGGACGGTGGTTCGGGGTCGCGGATCGGTCGGTCGGCTCGCTCGCGCACGTTCACATCGCCATCTCGCAGGGGCTCGCGCACTACCTCGCCGAGACGGAGGGATTCGCCGAGGAGGACTTCGAGATCGTTCACTACGGGATCGCTTCCGATGGCACTGCGGCGCCGTACGGGGGCGACGAGCCACGGCTGCTGTGCGTCGGCCGCCTGATCCCCATCAAGGGCCACCTCGTGCTGCTCCGCGCCCTCGCCCGAGCGCGTGCCCGGGTGCCGGAGGTGACGCTCGACGTCGCCGGGCGAGGCCCGCTCGCTCCTGCGCTCAAGACGTATGCCAAGGAGCTCGGGCTGGCGGACGCCGTTCGCTTCCTCGGCTTCGTCTCCCCTGTGCAGAAGGCGATCGACGACGCCGCGATCGTGGTCGTGCCTTCGCTCGGCGAGGGGTTCGGGATGGTAGCGCTCGAGTCGATGGAGCGCGCTCGCCCGGTGATCGTCAGCGCGGTCGGGGGTCTGCCCGAGATCGTCGCCGACGGTGAGACCGGCCTCGTCGTCCCCTCCGCGGACGCGGAGGCGCTCGCCGACGCGATCGTCGCCCTCGCCGGCGATCCCACACGTGCCTCGGCCATGGGGAGCGCAGGTCGGGAACGGGCGCTCGCGGAGTTCACACCCGAGCGGTGCACCGCGCGTATCGAGGAGCTCTACCGGGCGCGCGAGGCGACGGCTTCATAGCCGCGTCTCCTTCGCACGCGCTGCTGGATCTCCGCGAGCGCGAACGCGGCGAGGAGAGCGAGCAGGAAGTCCCACGGTGCGCGGTAGCGGGCCGTTCCGGCGAACACCATGGCGGCGAGCGTGTTGTACGCGAGCAGCAGAAGCGCGAGCAGGACGAAGTGTCTGGGTGCAACGAAGAGTCCGGCGACGGCGAGGGCGTACAGACCGACCGTGAACGCAGGCTCGACCGTGTGCCGCGCCGCCCGCGCGGCGCCGCTGCCACTTGCGTCGGACTCGGACGGGATCGGATTCCAGAGCATCCGGGTCGCCTGCGCAGCGAGCCGAGCCTTCTCGCCCGGGTGCTCGCGCCAGAACTCGAGCACCTCGTCGCGATACATGCGCATCTGTGCGCATTCGTCGACCGACGTCAGCCGGCCCGCGAGCGTCAGATCTGCGGCCAACTCGGGCCAGGGCGGCGCACCCTGCAGCTCCGGAACGTCGTCGATCCAACCTCCCCGGTCGAGCACGCCTCGCGTGTTCGCGTTGTTCGCCTTCCACAGCGCGCGCGCGTCGGTCGTGATCGCGTAGCAGCCGACCTCGACCTTGTTGCGTGCCACCCAGGGAGCGACCACCACCGCCGCCCCGGCGAGCACGAGGGCTGCCGCGCCCAGCGCTCGAACTCCCGGTACGCGCCCCGCGACGAAGGCTGCGATCACGACGGGGAGGAGGACGAGTCTCGCGTTGCCGAGGATGGCGAGCCCCGCGACGCCGCCGGTCGCGGCGGCCACTGGCAGCGAGCCGTTCTCGTACGCAACGAGGGTGCACAGCACGAGCAACGCCAGTACGAACCCGTCGAGCACCTCCCGATTCGCGTGGACGTCGTGCCAGACGACGTACGGGTGCAGCGTCGTGAGCAGCGCGGCGACGAGGCCGACTCCGGTGGAGCGCAGCCGGACACCGATTTCGAGCACGAGCAGCGCCGTGGCGACGGCGACGACGATCTGCGCCAGCCCGACTGCGAGCCACGACCGCCCAAACGGCAGGTAGAGACCTGCGAGGAACCAGCCGTACAGCGGCTGCGTGTACGCGGAGGGCACGCCGGGGAGGAAGCCGAACGTTCCGTGCTCGATGAGCGTTACCGCGAACCGGTCGCTCTTGTCGACGAACTCCTCGAGAATCGTTTCACGCTCGCGACCGAGCACGAGGAGCCGCGGGACCGACGCCGCGACAGCGACGACGAGCGCCGCCGTCGAGTGTCGCACCGATACTTCCCGGACGATGGGCGCCACGTCGGAGGAACGGTACGCTGTCGTCTCCTGCCACGTAGAGCGACCGCTCGACGACGCTGTCTGGCTCTGCTTCGCCGCGGTGCAGGCGCGGCGGCCGGGAGGCTTTGCGATAGCGGCGCTGATGCGACCTGCGGACGTTTCCGCGGGGGAGGACGAGAACCGCTGGTTCGTTCGCGCGCGGGAGGCCTCGGAGCGCGGACCACTCGGCCACCACGTCCACTGGACCGCGCCGGACCACGCTCGGCCGATCGACGGGGACACAGGAGGTCGCGTGCGCGCCGAGGGCGCGCTCCTACGCCAGGTCGCGCCGACGCTGTTCTGCGGAGGCGGCTGGTACACGGACGTCGAGGTGGCCGAGGCATGTGCAGAGCTCGACTACGTGGACTGCACGCCGCGCGCATCGCGCCCGCCGTACCTCCCGAGAGGCGAGCGCTGGGCGTCACTGCAGGCTCCCGCGCGAATCGCCCTTCCGTCCGGCCGGGTTCTCCGCGCCATCCCGACGACTCATTCGCTCGGCGATCTCGCTCGAGCGATCGCCCGTCGCTCACTTCCTCGCTTCGTGCACGTGTACTTCCACGACACGGATCTCCTCGATCGCCGTCGCCGAGCCATGGTTCGCGTTCTCCTCCCTCTGCTCGCACGACGCGCGAGCGCCCTCGAAGTCGACGGGCTTTCTGCGGGAGTGCTCGCGAACGCGCCGTGCGTCGCGTGGGACGACGTGGCGCGGCTCTAACATCCACGAGATGTCCGGCAAAGTCGCTCCGCCGGCCGAGAGGGCGCGTACGACTCCTCCCCAGCCGATGACCGGCCGAGATGTTCGTGCCTCTCGCCTCTACCTGCTCTCGCGCGGGCCGATCCTGACGCTCGTGCGGAGGACGCTGTCCGTAACGGCACTCGTGATCCTCGACATCGCGGGGCTCGCGGTCGGGATCTACCTCGCCCTCGTCCTTCGCCAGCTCATCGCGGGAGAGGGAGACATCTTCTGGAGCCTGCTCTGGCGGGAAGGTCCGGCGGAGTGGCTGAAGTTCGCGGCGCCGATCACCGTGCTCGTCTTCGCTCAGGCCGGGCTCTACCGAGAGCGGGAGAGCCGGCCCGGGGCGGGACGAATCCTCGCCTGCCTCATCGTGGTCGCGCTCATCGTGCTCGCGTTCGGAATCGGCACCGGCTACGACTTCACGACCTCAGGTCTCCTCCCGACCTCCGTCGTCGTCTCGGCGGTGACGATCGGCCTGTTCCGCGCCGCGTACGAGTCCGTATCGCTCGAGGTCCTGCGCGCAGCCGGCATCCGACGCCGCGTCGTGCTCGTCGGCGAGGGCGAGAGCCTCGTCCGCCTCCGGCAGTCGTTGGCCGCGGCTCGCGGGGGCCTCACGTACGAGTTCGTCGGCGCCGTCGCGCCCGAGCCGCTGCCGGGCACTCGCTTCCTCGGCTCACGTGCGGATCTCCCGCTCGTCCTCGAGGAGGTGCGACCGGACGAGGTGATCCTCGCCGAGGCCGACTTCGACGAGAGGACCGTCCTCGAGGTCGTCGAGCAGGCGCACCGTCAGGGGATCAAGGTCCGACTCGCACCCGACACCACGGAGTTGCTCGTCCAGCGGGGCGAGTACATCCCGGGTCAGGGAGCACCGCTCTTCGAGCTTCGCCCGCCGGTGCTCACGGGGTGGGACTGGGCGGTCAAGAAGGGGTTCGACCTGCTCGTCAGCGGTCTGGTGCTCGTCGTGGGGCTGCCGCTCTGGGGGCTCGTCGCGCTGGCCGTCAAGCTCGACTCGCGAGGCCCAATCTTCTTCGTCGACCGCCGCATCGGAGTCGGTGAGCGGGAGTTCGGGATGCTCAAGTTTCGGACGATGGTGGCCGAGGCGGCATCGCTCCAGCCCCAGCTCGAACCCGTGAACGAGGCCGAGGGTGCGCTCTTCAAGATCCGGGAGGACCCGAGGGTCACGCGCGTCGGTCGAGTGCTCCGCCGCTTCTCGCTCGACGAGATCCCGCAGATCGTGAACGTCCTGAAGGGGGAGATGAGCCTCGTCGGGCCGCGCCCGCTCCCGCTCCGCGACTACCAACTCCTCGAGGACTGGCATCGCGCGCGCTACTCGGTCCTCCCGGGCATGACCGGGCTCTGGCAGATCTCGGGCCGGTCGGGCTTGACCTTCGACGACCTCGTTCGACTGGATTTCACGTACCTCGAGAACTGGTCGATCTGGCTCGACATCACCATCATCGCTCGCACGATCCCTGCGGTGATCGGTCGGCGGGGAGCCTATTAGGTGGTGAGAACACCGAAGATCCTCGCGGTCGCATCCGCGATCGACCTCGACTTCCGCTACGGCTGCACGCCGGCCTGGTGGCAGCTCTGGAAGGGCATGTACGAAGCCGGAGTCGACCTCGTCGTGACCCCGTATCGGGGACGGCCGGTCGAATCGCCCTGGTGGCGGGTGGCGCCGAATCCGACGTACCGCGAAGGCGAGTCGTACCAGCTCGTCCGCGACGTGCTTGCGCGTGCGAAAGGGGATCGTTACCTGCGACGTGCCGAGTCGCATCCCGAGGAGTCGGGGCTCGATCGGTTCACTCGCGAGACGATTCGCCGCTGGATCACGCCGCGCTGGAAGAAACACCTCACGCGAACCGTCGAGAACGAGCGGCCCGACGCGATCGTCGTCTTCACGGTTCCGATGGCGCACCTGCGGGGCATCCCGGACGCTCTCCGCGAGCGCTTCGGGATCCCGGTCGTCTTCTACGACGGGGACGTTCCCATGAGCCTTCCCGAATTCGGAGGCATGGACACGGGCTTCAATCCGTACCACGGCGCGGATCCCTGGGAGTACGACCTCGTGCTCTCCAACTCGGAGGGCGGGATCCCGCGGCTGCTCGAGCTCGGCGCCCGCCGGGCCGATGCGCTCTTCTGGGCCGCAGATCCGGAGTTCTTCGCGCCACAGCCGGTGGAGAAAGAAGTGGATGTCTTCTTCTACGGCTACGGCGACAAGTTCCGCCGTGACTGGATGAAGGCCATGGTCGGAGAGCCGTCGAGGATCGCGCCGGAGCTCGACTTCGCTCTCGGAGGGCTCGACTTCCGGGGGGACACGGGGGCCGCGCGAATGCTCGGCGACGTGCCGTTCAACACCTTCGCCCGCGCGATCTCGATGGCGCGCGTCAACCTCAACATCACCCGGCGGCCGCACGCGACGGTCTCCGGGTCGTCGACTGCGCGACCGTTCGAGCTCGCCTCGTCCGGAGCAGCGATCGTCTCCAACCCACACGAAGGCATCGAGCGGTGGTTCGAGCCGGGCCGCGAGCTCGTGGTCGTCGAGAGCGCCGACGAGGCCGTTGCCGCATACCGGGAGCTCGTCGCCGATCCTGCGCAGGCCGAGGACCTGGGACGCAGAGCGCGCGAGCGCGTCCTCGACGAGCACACCTATGCTCATCGCGCGCGACGTCTCCTCGAGCTCGTGGGGCTCGAAGCTGGAGTGCCGGTGTGATGGGGAAGCGGCTGGTTGCGATCGTGCCCGCGTGGAACGAATCGCGAGCGATCGGCGAAGTCGTCGACGAGATCAGAGATCACGACTCCACGATCGACGTCGTCGTGATCGACGACGCGTCCACGGACGACACCGCCGAGATCGCGGAGCTGCACGGTGCGATCGTGCTCCGCCTCCCGTTCAACATCGGGATCGGCGGCGCCGTCCAGACGGGCTTCAGGTTCGCGCGGGACGAAGGGTACGACGCTGCCGTCCGTCTCGACGGAGACGGTCAGCATCCGGCGTCCGAGATCCCGAAGCTCCTCGCGCCGGTCGAAGCGGGTGAGGCCGATCTCGTCATCGGATCGCGATTCGTCGATCCGGCGGGCACGTATCGACCTCCGTTCGCACGGCGAATCGGGATCCGAGTCTTCGCGCGTCTCGTCTCGTTGCTCGGTGGGCAGCACGTCACCGATACGACGTCCGGTTTCGTCGCGTTCGACCGCGCCGGGATCGAGCTGTTCGCCGCGGAGTTCCCCCACGACTACCCGGAGGTCGAGGCGACACTCGTCGCGCTCCGGAGCGGCCTACGGGTCACACAGGTTCAGGTCGAGATGCGCGAACGGACCACGGGCTCGTCGTCGATCACCTTCGTCCGCTCCCTCTACTACATCGTCAAGGTCATGCTCTCCCTGCTCGTGGCCAGCCTGCGGCGCTATCCGCGCCTTCAGGGAGCCCGGCAGTGACCCCCGTTCGCGTCTCGGTCATCGGGGCCATGGCGTCCGTCCTCCTCGTTCTCGTGGTGCTCGAGCTCGTTCGCGGGCGTCGTCTCAAGGAGCGCTATGCGCTGCTGTGGCTCGCCACCGGTGTCGTCCTGCTCGTGCTCTCCGTCTGGCGTGGAGGCCTGAACACGATCGCGGGGTGGCTTGGCGTGACGAGCTATCCGCCCGCCGTTCTCTTCGCCGTCGCGACGCTCTTCATCCTGCTCGTCCTGCTCCATTACTCGACGGTCATCTCGAAGCTCACGGACGAGAACGTCGACCTCGCCCAGCGCATCGCCCTGCTCGAGGAGCGCGTCAGCCGGATGCGGACACGGGCGGACTGAACAGGAAGACGTCCCCGAAGGCTGGATCGTCGACCCAGTTCGTCCCGACACCGACCCGGTAGGTGGCGCCGGGCGGGGAGGCGCGGTCTACGAACACAGTGTCGCGCGTGGTGGCGACCGGCGTACCGGTCAGGTAGCAGTACAGCGCGACGCCTCCCGAGATGTAGCAGGTCGTGTCCGCCCCCGGCCCGTCGTGGCGATAGACGCGATAGAAGACGTTCGCGCGCCAGCTCGTGTCGTCGCTCCAGGCGAGCCGAGCCATCGTGCCCCGGCGTTCGACCTGGAGCTCCACCGACTCGTCGATCGGAGCGAGGATGTCGGTCGCCGGATCGCCGGGCACGCCCTGGAACACGGCCGATTCCGGAGGCTCCATCGGGCTCGAAGCAGCGATCGCAGCTGCCGGGAGGGCGATGCTCAGTGCCGCCGCCACCGCGATCCAGCGCACGGCGATCGTCCCGCTCGTGGAAGGCTCGACGCGCTCGCCGAGCCGTCGAGCGAGCGTGGGGATCAGCAAGGGAATCGAGGCGAAGAGCAGGAGGTAGGCGGGCCAGGCGGGCATCAGCAACCTCCAGAAGGTGTTCGCCTCGATGCTCGCGCGCGGCGAGAAGCCCTTGACGACGAGGAACGCCGCGAGCCAGCCGCCCAGCAGTGCCGCGATCGCGTCGCGGCGGACTCGGAGGACTGCGATCAGCCCCGCGACCGGGGCCCACTGCGCGAGCCGCGCGCTCCAGAAGAACTCGCGCAGCTGATCCATCTGCAGTCGCCAGTGGTCGAAGTCGAGGTCGAAGTAGCGATCCAGGTCGAGGCTCACGCCGAGCGGACCGGAACCCGCAGCCAGCCGCGCTTGCTCGAGCGCCAGGACCGGGACCTCACCGAGACCGCGGTACTTCCACATGAGCAGGACGAGCAGTGCGGGCAGCGCTGCTCCCGCGCAGACGAGGATCTCGTTCCAGCGGCGCGCGACGACGTATGCGAGCGCGATGCCGAACGCGACGAGGAGGTTCGGAGGCTTGAGGGCACCCGCAGCACCGAGCAGCACCCCTGCGAGGACGGCATCCGGCAGATGGCCGGGGGAGAGCGACCGCACGACGAACAAGGCGGCGGCGAGGACCAGCACCGTCGAGGGGAAGTCGGCCATCGCAGTGAGCCCGAGCGCCTGGGGGAGGAAGTGCTCGGCCCAGCGTTCCTGGTAGCGGTCGACGAAGAGCGGGATCGATGCGAACGGCGCGACGACCCATAGGAGCGACGCCCAGTAGCCGAGGAGCCGGCCGCCGATCTTCGACGCAATCCCGTAGACGCAGAGAAGCGCCACCGGGCCGAGGACGAGCACCTGGACGAGGACGAGGGGAGGCAGCACCTGGACCCAGGTCGGTCCCGTGACCAGCATCATCGGTGCGAGCAGGAACGACCAGAGGTATCCGAGCTCGGTCGGCGCCAGCTCGAGCTGGCCGAGGAGCCAGCCCTGCGAGGCGAGCCAGATCTGGTCGCCACCTTGGAAGTACACCCAGCCGTTGTGGTCCACGGAGAGCGCGAGAGCGAAGGTCGCCGTGATCTGGAGCGAGATCAACGTGCCGAGGACGGCAAGGGGCCGTTCGAGCAGGCGATCGACGGTGTGGCCGACGCCCTGTGCGGCTGCGAGGGAGGTACTAGCGACCGACACCGGCGACGGCGGCGCGGTACCACGCTACGGTGCGTTCGATGCCCGCTCGCAGCGGCGTCCGCGCCTCGAAGCCGAAAAGTTCGCGTGCTCTCGTCGCGTCGACGCTCCGACGAGGCTGTCCGTTCGGCCGCTCGGTGTCCCACACGATCCGGCCCGTGTAGCCAGTCAGCTCCGCGATGAGCTCGGCGAGCTCGCGGATCGAGATCTCCTTCCCTGCTCCGAGGTTCACCGGCTCGGGGCCGTCGTAGCGCTCGGCCGCCAGAACGAGCCCGTCGACGCAGTCGTCGACGTACAGGAACTCCCGCGTCGGCGAGCCGTCACCCCAGAGGACGACCTCGTCCTCGGTCTCGATCATCTTCCGGATCAGTGCCGGGATGACGTGCGACGTCTCGAGGTCGAAGTCCTGTCTCGGCCCGTAGAGGTTCGTGGGCAGGAGGAAGATTCCGTTCAGGCCGTACTGCTCCCGGTACGCCTGGGTGCCCACGAGCAGTGCCTTCTTCGCGACCCCGTACGGTGCGTTCGTCTCCTCCGGGTATCCCTCCCAGAGATCGTCTTCGCGAAAGGGCACCGGCGCGAACTTCGGGTAGGCACACACCGTTCCTACGACGACGAGCTTGGGCGTCTCGTACAGGCGCGCTTGCTCGATGACGTTCGTACCCATCGCCAGGTTCGCGTACCAGAAGCGTCCGGGATTCGCTCTGTTGGCGCCGATCCCGCCGACCTCTGCGGCGAGGTGGAACACGACGTCCGCGTTCGCGTCTTCGAACATCCGGGCGGTGTCCTCCATGGAGGTCAGGTCGTAGTCGGCGCTCCTCGCGGCGACGACGTCGTGGCCGTCGGACTCGAGCCGTTCGACGAGATGCGAGCCGAGAAAGCCGCCGCCGCCCGTGACCAGGATGCGCACGGTGGCAGCGTACGCGACATTCGGCTTCCGCAACCGGAAGTACGATTTGCCGCGTGAGGTCGATCGCCGGTCGGCCTGCCCGGCTTCTCGCACTGGGAGTGGTCTTGGGCGTGGCCGCGTTCCACCTTTGGGTGACGCCGACCAACCCTCCCGGTTACCACCGCGACGAGGCTGCGCTCTCGCTCAACGCATACACGCTCTCGACCGACCTGCGGGACGAGGACGGTGCGCGCCTCCCGCTCTTCTTCCGCTCGTTCGACGACTACAAGAGCCCCCTCTACCCGTACCTTCTCGCAGGGGTCTTCAAGCTCACCGAGCCCGACCCCACCGTTGCCCGTGGATTCTCGGCGGTACTCGTGCTCGCAGCCGTCCTGCTCCTCGGGGTGCTCGCGCACCGACTGACCGGGAGCGGTCTCGTCGCGGTGCTCGTCGTCGTCGCAGCCGGGCTCACTCCCTGGCTCTTCGAGTTGGGGCGGATAGCGATCGAGGCCACGACGCAACCGCTCTTCATCGTTCTGCTGCTCCTCGTTCTCGAACGCACCTCGCGGCTCGGACGCTTCGGCGTTGCGGAGGGGCTGATCGCCGGCATCCTGATCGCGCTCGTCACGTACTCCTACACGGGCAGTCGGCTTCTGGGACCGCTTCTGGCGGCAGCGCTCGTGGTCTTTGCGGGGGTAGGTCGCTGGCGGTTCCTCGCCTCCGCGTGGACGACCTTTCTCGTCGCTCTCGTCCCCATCGGGATCTACGCAGTTCGCCATCCCGGAGCGCTGACGTCGCGCTACGAGGCGACGACCATCGCCAGGGACGGGCTCTCCGGTCCAAGGCTCGTGCTCGAGGCGATCGGCAACTGGCTGCGCGACATCGATCCCTGGCACTGGGCGACCGCGGGTGATCCAGCGCCCTACATCCACAACGGAGGCTACGGGGCGTTCTTCGGGAGCATGGCCGTCCTCGCCATCGGGGGAACGGTTCTCGTCCTCCGCAGCCGGCGATCCGACCGCTGGTGGCGGTTCGTGCTGGTCGCGACGCTTCTCGTGCCCGTCCCCGCAGCGCTGACGGTCGATCGTTTCAACGCGATTCGCCTTGCCGCGCTCCCCGTCTTCCTCCTCGTGCTGGCGATTCCGGCCCTCGACGCACTCGTCTCGGCGGCGCGGCGGTCGTGGGCGGCGCGCGGCGCGGCGGCGGTGCTCGCGCTCGTCCTGTGCGCGCAGTTCGTCCAGTTCCTCGACATCTATCGCACGCGCGGCCCCGCGCGCCTCGTCCTCTTCGACGCCGGTGTGGAGGCGCTGCTCGAGGAGCCTCTTGCGTCCGGGGAGACCATCTACGTCGACTACGACGATCGGGGTGCCCAGGCACAGGCACGCTGGCGCGCGGCGGAGCGCGGCCTTCCTCGAGACCGCATCGCGATCCTCCCCGACGGCGGCATCCCACCCGAGGGATCGCTCGTCTTCCTCCGCTTCCAGGACTGCGACTTCCTGTGTGAGGACGTTGCCCAGTGGGAGGACTATCGGCTTGCTCGTGCGATCGGACCCCGTCCCTCCGGCTAGCAGTGGCATGACGTCGAGGCTCGACTCGGTGCTGGGTCGGTGGGGGCTGCTCGTAGGACTGGCGGCCGTACTCGCGGTGTCAGCCTTCCAGTTGTGGATCTCGCCGAGAAATCCGCCCGGTTTCTTTCGCGACGAGGCGGCGATCGCGTACAACGCGCACACCATCGCGACCGAGGGTCGTGACGAGTACGGCGCGCGGTTCCCTCTCTACTTCTCGTCGTTCCTCGACTACAAAAGCCCGCTCTTCGTCTACGGCCTCGCCGCTGTGTTCACCGTGACCGGTGCGGATCGCGAGGTCGCGCGGGGGTTCGCCGCGGCGTGCATGCTCGCCGCGATCCTGTTGCTCGGCCTGCTCGCCTACAAGCGAACCGGGAGGGCCTCGGTCGGGATCGTCGTTCTCGTGCTCGCGGGCACGACGCCGTGGCTCTTCGAGGTCGGGCGGGTCGCGTTCGAGGTCGCGATGGAGCCGGTCTTCCTCGTGCTGGCGCTGCTCGGCGTCGAGAGAGCGAGTCGCCTCGACCGCTGGAATCCCCTGGCGGCGCTGGCCGTGTCCGCCGCGCTGGGAGCCATCACGTACGTGTATGCAGGAGGGCGTTTGCTGGCTCCGCTTCTCGCCGGCGCACTCGTCGTGTGTCTGAGCCGCGCACGAGTGAAGTGGGTGGTCACCGCCTGGCTCGGCTTCGCGCTGACCCAACTCCCGCTCGTCATCTACACCCGCGCCCATCCCGGAGCACTCTCGCGTCGCTACGAGGCGACGACCTTCGTCACCGACGACATGCCTCCGTGGGAGATCGCGTGGCGCGGTGCCGTCAACTACCTCCAGGACCTCCAGGTGTGGCACTACGTCTTCTCCGGTGACGTCAAGCCGTACGCGCACACTCCTGGCGCCGGAGCGCTGCTCGGTGTGTCGCTCGCGCTCTCGCTCGCCGGGCTCGTGATCGTGCTGAGGCGGTTTCGGAGCGACCCGTTCTGGCGGTACGCGGTCGCCGCGTTCGCAGTGTCGCTCGTCCCGGCCGCGACCACCATCGACAGGTTTCACGCGGTTCGTCTGGCGCCCTTCGCCGTGATGCTGGTCGTGCTCGCGATTCCGGCGGTGGAGGCGCTCAGGGATGCCGCCGTTCGTGCTCGGTGGCCGCGGTATCTCGCTCTGGCGCTCTTCGCTCTCGCGGCGGTGCAGTTCGCGTTCTTCGTGGACAACTACCTCGACGAGGGCCCTCGGCGAACGGGCCGTTTCGAGGCAGGGGTTCCCGCACTTCTCGATCGGGCCTGGGCGAACGGTGGGACGGTCTACATCGACTACGACGATCGGGAGCCGCAGGGTCTCGCCCGCTGGTATGCGCTCGAGCGTGGAATCGACCAGACCCGCGTCGTCCGACTGCCGGACGGTGGCATTCCCCCCGTCGGCTCGGTCGCCTTCGGACGGGAGCAGGAATGCGACTACACGTGTGTTCGCATCACGGAGTCCGGCGACTACTGGATCGCGAGAGTCCAGGGGCCGAGAGGCTAGCGGGCGGTCTGAGGGGGGCGCCGGTCGGAAGCCAGTCGACGCGGCCGATCCAGCGCTCGCGATTCTCGGCATACCAGCGGATCGTCTGCAGGATTCCGTCTTCCCACGACACCTTCGGTCTCCACCCGGTCTCGTCCGTGAGCTTCTCGTGCCCGACGCGAAGCGCGAGTACGTCGCTCGACCCCGGCCGGAGGCGCTCCGGGACCGTGATGAGGTGCCTGTCCGCCGGCCAGAATCCGTGCGTCGCTCCGATCTGGAGGATCGACTCGGCCCAGTCGCGCATGGAGATGTTCTCGCCCTGTCCGTAGACGTAGACGTCCCCCGGCGAGCCCTGTGCTCCGACGGTGAGGTGGCCGCGCACGCCGTCCGTGCAGAAGCAGAAATCACGCAACGGCTCGAGGTTCCCGAGCTCGACGTTCTCGCGTGTCAGCGCCTGAGTCACGATGGTCCCGGTGACGTACCGTGGGTTCTGGCGCGGACCGTAGTTGTTGAACATCCGCGTGACGACTCCGGGCACTCCGAAGGCGTCGAAGTAGTTCATCGTCAGGAAGTCGGCCGCGACCTTCGACGTCGCGTAGATCGACTTCGGGTTGATGGGCGACCGTTCGTGGAGGATCAGGCCGCCCGTGTCGTCGAAATCGTGATGATCAGTGACCGCCTCGTGGACGTTCCCGTACTCCTCGGACGTGCCCGCGGTGTCGAACTTCTCGAGCTCGAGCTCCCAGTCGACGATCGACTGCAGGAGGTTCAGCGTGCCGAGCACGTTCGCGGCAACGGTCTCGTACGGTCGATGCCACGACTCGCCGACGTGCGCCTGCGCTCCGAGGTGGAAGAAGAAGGGGTGGTCGGGACTCGACCTCAACTCACGAACGAGGATGTCGATCGAGGTTCGATCCGTGAGATCGGCGAAGTGAACCCTCAGGCGCTCGCGCAGGTGTGAGATGTTGTTGAGGGCCCCGCTCGAGGTCGCCCGCACGAACGCGTGAACCGTTGCGCCGAGCTCGACGAGGGCGTCCGTGAGATGTGAGCCCATGAACCCGTCGGCACCCGTGACGACCACCGTACGCCCCTCGTAGACGTCGCCGAACTCGCGGCGGAGGTCGTCGAGCGAACGGCCTGTCCAGAGAGTGTCGTTCGGCATGGTGCGTACGCTTCCGCGTCGGTGAGCAAGCGTACAGACTCGCCCGGCTTGGGCTCCCTCGGGAGCGGGGCGTTGACGGCCCTCTCGTTCGTGGTCGTCACGGGGGTCGCTGCCGCTATCGGCGTCGTCATCGCTCGCGAGTTCGGCCGGACCGAGGAGACGGACGGTTTGCTCGCTGCCTACGGGGTCTACATCGTGATCGTCGTGGCTGCACAGGCGATCCGCGTCGCCGTGCTACCGCAGCTCGCGTGGGCCGAGGAGGAAGGTCGACTCGCTGGAGTGCTCGCTGGGTACGCGGGCGCACTCGTCGTCATCGCCGTGCCGCTCGTGCTCGCCGCCGAGCTCGCGGCAGATCCGCTCGGGGAGCTTCTCACGGGAGACGAATCCGCGGTCGCCGGCGAAACGGCCGCCGACGCACTCCAATGGATCGTGCCCGCAGGCGTCGCGTACCTGTTCGCAGGACTCGCGGCGAGCGGTCTCGCAGCTCTCGACGATTACGCCACGGCCGCGGTGGGGTTTGCGGCCGGCAGCGCCGCGGGGCTCGCGCTCATCATCTCACGCGTCGGGCCGGACGGGATCATCGCGGTCGCCTGGGGCGTCGCGCTCACCGGTGCGATCGCCCTTGCGGTTCCAACCGTCGGCCTGGCGATCCGAGCCTGGCGCGCAGGAATGCCCAGGTCCGCCGTCCGGCCGTCCGGCGCGCCGCTCGTGACGCGGCTTCGAGCGTTCGCCGTAGCCGCAGCGCTGCCCATTGCACTCCAGCTGCTCTACGTCGTGTCGCTGCCCTTCGCTGCGCGGTTGGGGACGGGCGCGGCGACGAGCTTCGTCTACGCGTACCTCGCCGCGGCGGCCCTCGTCACGGTCACCGCGGGTTCGCTCGGCCTCGTCACCTCCGTACCGCTCGCGCGGGCCGATCTCCACGCGGCGGAGATCACGCGCCACGCCGTCTCTGCATCGTGGTTCGCGCTCGTGCTCGTCGGCGCGGCCGCGGGTGTCGTCGCCGTCGCGGGCGGGAGGGTGGTCGGCGCGATCCTCGGCGATTCCTACGTCGGCGAGGTGGGATCGGATCTGGGTCGGCTCATCGTGGTTCTGAGCCCGTGGACGATCGCGTCGATCGGCGTCTCGGTGACGTTTCCGTTGGCCTTCGTCGCGGGGCGAACGCGCCGCCTCCCGTGGATCGCGGTGGGAGCATTTGCACTGCAAATACCTCTCGCCTGGGTCGGTGCGAGCCTGCTCGAGCTGGAGGGGCTCGCGATCGCACTGGCCTGTTCGACGCTCGCGGTGCTCGTCGCTCTGCTTTCGGAGCTCGATGCGCTGCCCGGGACGGCGCGCGGGCTCGCCGGCGCCGCGGCCGTCGTCGGTGGGGTGAGCATCGCTGCGTTCGTCCCGCCCGCGCTCGTTCTCGGAGCAGTCCCCGCCGCTGTCGCCGGACTCCTCCTCTACGGGGCCGTGTTCGTGCTCGTTCGACCTCGCGGCCTCGCCCGGAGTTGGCGGTACCTCCGCGAACTGGGGTGATGCGAACGATCACACATCGTTCACGTCCTCGCCGCCTCACTTCCCGAGAGTGTTGCGAGATCGGCGTCCACCATCAGCCTCACCAGCTCGTCGAACGTCACGGTCGGTGACCAGCCCAGCGCAGTCCGAGCCGCGGACGCGTCGCCGACCAGGTCCGCGACCTGGCCTTTCGTACGACTCAGGCTGGAATCCAGAACGAGATGTCGCTCGAGGTCGACGCCGACGGCCGAGAACGCCACTTCCGCGAACTCACGAACCGTGTGCGTCTCCCCTGTGGCGACCACGAAGTCCGCGGGCTCGTCGGCCTGCAGCATGAGCCAGGCTGCCCGCACGTAGTCCACGGCGAATCCCCAGTCGCGTCGGGACTCGACGTCGCCCAGGACGAGCCGATCGGAGAGGCCGAGCGAAATTGAGGCCGCCGCCGTGGTGATCTTGCGCGTGACGAACCGCTCGGGCCGTCGGGGCGATTCGTGGTTGTAGAACAGGCCGGAGCACGCGAAGAGGCCGTGCCGTTCGCGGTACCCCCTGACGAGGAAGTCTCCGAGCGCCTTCGCGGCACCGTACGGCTCGACGGGAGCGAACGGTGTTCTCTCGTTCTGCGGAGACTCGCGCGGGCGGCCGAACACCCAGGACGAGGACGCCTGGAAGAAGCGCGGGGCCGCCCGAGCCGACCGGAGACCCTCCAGAAGGCGGGCGACTGCGAGCCCGCCGAGTTCGACCGTTCGCACGGGGTCGTCCCACGCATCCGGTCCGAAGGAGACGGACGCGAGGTTGTAGACCTCGGCAGGCGCGTGGGTCGCGACTGCACGGAGGATCGCTTCCGTATCCTCGAGATCGGCCGCGACGAGATCGATTCGGTCACGAACCCGCGCGAGGTTCGGCATGCCATCCGCATCCGCGCGAACGATCCCGACGACGCGGTACCCCTGCTCGAGGAGGAGCTCGGTGAGATACGAGCCGTCCTGGCCCGCCGCGCCGATGACGAGAGCGCACCTCGAGCTCGTCATGTGCCTGCCGCGGCGGGCTTCCGGAGCTTCATGTACGCGACTCCTTCCCCTGCGCGCTCGATCAGCTTCGAGCTTCCCGACGTCTCGAAGTTGGACGGGCACACGAAGCGAAGAAACGGCCCCGTGACGTACGTCCACGGAACGTGGTCCGTGAACCAGCGCTCGATGCGAGGGTTTCGGAACGTCGCGAACTCGCGGGTGACGACCTCCCACGGCTGCTGCGTGAACAGCTGCTCGACCTCGTGTGGCGTGTAGTCGTGCTTGAAGAACACGCCACGACCCTCGACGACCTCACTGGCCTGGCCGTATCTCAGATCGTCGATGAAGACGTCCTGCGGCTGCTCGGCCACGTCCGTCGTCAGGTGAAGAGTGCCTCCAGGCTTCAAGACGCGCCAGATCTCTGCGACCGCCGCGGCGTCCTTGCCGCCTCCGATGTGCTCGATGACCGAGATGCAGATGCAATGATCGAACGTCTCGTCGGGGAACGACAGGGCGGTTGCGTCCTCCACGTCGAGCTCGAGTGCCGGATCGATCGTCCGCCAGGCGGCGATCTCGTCCACGAAGAGGTCGACGCAGAGCCACTGTCCGCGCCCCTCGGCTTGCAGGAGCGAGGGTAGGAGCTTCGGGCTCGAGATGTCGAGACAGCGACCTCCAAAGTTCTCGTCGGCGACACGTCCGAGCTCGTAGTAGCGGCGCGGATCGAGCGGGACGACCAGTCGTACGAACCCGATTCGGCGCGCTCGCCAGCCGTGTCGCGACTCGCGCGCGAGCCAGCTCAGCCCGAGCGAGTAGCTGTGCCACCACAACCGCTTCCAGCCCGGCGACTTCAACACGGACCGCGACCGTCGAGCACGCGGACCTCGGGAAGCGGAACGATGAACCGTCCGCCGCCTGCGAGGAAGGCGGCTTCCCGATCGAGGAACTCGTCGAGGAAATGCCACGGGAGCACGAGGTAGTAGTCCGGCCGGAGCGCCCTCGACTCGTCCTCCGAGACGATCGGGATGTGCGTCCCGATCGTCTCCGAACCCCACTTGTCGGGGTTCCGGTCGGCTGCGCAGTCCACGAGGGCGGTGTCGATGCCGGCGAACTGCAGGATCGTGTTCCCCTTCGTCGAGGCGCCGTAGATGTGGATCCGCGAGCCCTCGCTTCGTAACGTCGTGAGGAGCGTCC
>DATIBA010000142.1:0-14795 GCA_035457765.1 Gaiellaceae bacterium | reverse complement strand
ACGTGGTAGTCCATCGAGAGCCCGAACAGGATCACGAACAGGAACATCGGCAGCCAGGCTGCGATACCCCCGTTCGACTCGAAGTCGAACAGGCTCTCGCCCCAGCCCCATTGGAAGAGCGCGACCACGACACCGTAGGCGGCCGCAACCGAGAGGAGGTTCATCAGGATCGCCTTCAGCGGGATCACGACGCTGCGGAACGTCACGAGGAGGAGGACGAACGCGAACAGAAGCACGAAGCCGAACACGATCGGCACCGCGGACTTCATCGCGTCGTTCCAGTCCTTCGAGGCGGCCGTGTCGCCGGTCACCGCGTACTCGATGCCGGGGACGGTGCCAAGCGTCGCGGGAATGATGTCCTCGCGAAGCGTCGCGAGCGCCTTGTTCGAGCCGGCGTCCGTGCCCTTGCCCACGAGCGGGATCTGCACCTGGACGGCCTTCCCGCCCGGAGCGACCTCGACGTGAATCGGCTCGAGGCCCGCGCCGGATGCGAGCGCCTGCGCGCGAAGCTCGCCGATCGCCTTCTTGAGCTCCGGAGCGGACGCGTCACCTGCGATCGCCACGACCGCGGGGGTCGCTCCACCCGGGAATGCGTCGTTGATCCGATGGTATGACTGGAGCTCGTTCAGTGACGCGGGCAGGGCGTCCACACCCGAGATCGACGTGTTCAGGGTCAGCGCAGGCATTGCCAGCGCCACCAGCGTGGCCGTGGCCGCAGCGGCGGAGAGCACCGGCCGCCGCAGGACGCGGTCGAGGATCGCACTCCACACGCGGCTCTCGCCGCTCTCCCTGCGACGTCGCCCGACGAACGGCACGCGCACCTTGTCGATGCGGTCGCCGAGCCAGGCGAGCATTGCTGGAAGGACGGTGAGCGAGCCGAGCATCGCGACGGCGACGACCAGCATCGTCCCGATCGCGAACGACATGAACGTCTTGTCGCCGGAGAAGAACATCCCGGCCATCGCGATCATCACGGTGACACCGGCGATGAGCACGGCGCGTCCCGACGTGGCGGCCGCCGCCTCGAGGGCTGCGGACTCGCTGCGGCCGGCGCGCCGCTCGTCACGCTCGCGGCGGATGTAGAAGAGCGAGTAGTCGACACCCACTGCGAGGCCAATGAGCAGGATGACCGCCGAGACGTTCTCGTCCATCGGGACGATGTGACTCGGCAGCGCCACCAGGCCCATGGTCGCGAACACCGACGTCAGCCCGAGCAGGAGCGGGATCGACGCGCCGACGAGCGAGCCGAAGACGAGCAGCAGAATGCCGAGCGTCAGCGGGATCGAGAGAAGGCCCGCCATCGCGAGCTGGCTCCCGAACAGCTCGTCGAGCGCCTTGCCCGTCGAGGTCGAGCCGGCCTGGCCGACGTAGTAGTCGGCGTTGCGGTCCTGGATCTTCTCCGTTGCCGCCGTGATCGAGTCGATGTACGTGACGGCATCGTCGTAGGTTCCCTCGGGGCTGAACTGGATCAGCGCCGAGTGGCGGTCCTTCGAGATCTGGCCCTCGTTGCCCGCGGCGAACGGCGAGCGAAGCTTCGTGACCTGATCGAAGCCGCGGAGGGTCACGACCGCGTCGTTGACGACCGCGCGGAACGCGGCGTCGTCGACGGTCTTGGAATCCGACTGGATGAGTACGATCTCGGACTGCTCGTCGAGCGCGAACCCACCGTCGCGGATGATGTGATCGCCCTTGCGGGCTTCGCCGACGTTCCAGTCGGCATCGTCGATCGTCTGCATCTGCACGGCCGTGCCGATCGCAAACGCGGCGACGACGAACGCGAGCCAGCCCCAGATCGCCGTCTTGCGATGGGCTGCGCTCCAGCGACCCATTCGGGCCGCGATGTTGGTGCTGTGCTTCAGAGGTGACATCTGGGAGTCCTTTCCAGGGCTTGAGTTGACTCCCTCAGGCTGTCACCCGAGCCTCTTCGGCACAGTGCGGCGACCAGGCGTATCGCGGGTGTGGTTTCCCGCACCTCCGACGGCACAACCGGCTCGAAGGCGTTGCAGCCCGTCCGTCTCGGCGGGATACTGGGGAATGGCCGGGGTCGACCTCAAGCTGGTCGATGCGGATCTGCTGGATCGGATGAGGCTCGTCTCCGAGGCGTTCCGACCGGCCGCGCCCGTCGATCGACGGAGCCTCTTCGCCGGTCGGACCGAGCAGATCGCTGACGTGTTCGCGGCTGTCGCTCAGCCGGGTCAGCACGCCGTCATCTACGGAGAGCGGGGAGTGGGCAAGACCTCACTCGCCAGCGTGAGCGTGGAGCTGCTCACGGGCGCCAGGGTCCTGACCGCTCGAGCGACGTGTGACGTGAGCGACGACTTCGCCAGCGTCTGGCGGAAAGCCCTCGACGAGATCGTCCTCCACTCGACGACGCAGGCTGTCGGCTTCGGTGAGAGGATCGAGTCCACGAGCCGGCCTGCCTCCGAGCTCTTCGGCGTCGACCCGATTACGCCGGACGCGGTCCGGCGAGCGCTGCAGCGAGTTGCTCAGCACGGCCAGTTCGCGGTCTTCATCGACGAGTTCGATCGACTCCGCGACGTCGAAAGCCGGATCCTGTTCGCGGACACGATCAAGACGCTCTCGGACCGTCTCGTCGGTGCCACGGTCTTTCTCATCGGGGTCGCGGACAGCGTCGGCGAGCTCATTCGCGAGCACCGCTCGATCGAGCGCGCACTCGTCCAGATCCACATGCCTCGGATGACGCCGACCGAGCTCGCCGAGATCGCCACCACGGGCATCACGTCTGCCCGGATGCAGATTGCCGCGAGTGCTGTGCGAAAGGTCACGACGCTCTCCCAGGGGCTCCCGCACTACACGCAGTTGCTGACCCAGCTAGCCGCGCAGGCCGCGCTCGGGCGTCGACGTGTGGACGTGACCTCGAAAGACGTGGACTTCGCGGTCGGACGGGCCATCGAGCGGGCCCAGCAGAGCATCGTCGAGGCATATCGGGAAGCCACGAGCGATGCCTCCCAGATCTCCCCGCGCGTGCTTCTCGCGTGTGCCCTGGCCCAGGAGGACGAGTTCGGGTTCTTCTCGGCCACCGATGCGCGGGCCGCTCTCGGCCGCATCGTCGACAAGCCTGTCGGGAGGGCGGCGTTCTCGCAGCGACTGGCCGCGCTCGCGGACGACACGCGACATGCCGTTCTCCACAAGCACGGCCCCTCGAAGGCACCGCGGTATCGCTTCGCCGACCCGCTCCTCCAGCCGTACGTGGCGATGAGAGGTGTCTCCGAGGGGATCATCCGGATTCAGGACCTGCACTGAGGGCGTCGCGCGCTCGCGCGCTTCAGCCGCGCAGGAACAGGAGCACCGCGAGAACGCGCCTGTGGTCGTCGGTGCTGGCGGGCAGGTCGAGCTTGGAGAAGATGCTCGTGACGTGCTTCTCGACCGCGCGAAGCGTGACGTACATCCGGTCTGCGATCGCCTGGTTCGAACGGCCCTCGGCCATGAACTCGAGAACCTCCCGCTCCCGCGGCGTGAGGTCGTCGAGCGGGTCGTCTCGTCGGCGGCGACCGAGAAGCTCGCTGACCACAGCGGGATCGAGCGCCGACCCACCCTCTGCCACACGTCGAACCGCTGACGCGAACTCGTCGACGTCGGACACCCGGTCCTTGAGGAGGTAACCGACGCCTTCCGTGCTCTCGGAGAGCAGATCCATCGCATACCCGGACTCCACGTACTGGGAAAGCACGAGCACTCCCGTGTCGGGGAACCGATCGCGGATCTCGCGGGCCGCTCGCAGGCCCTCGTCCGTGTGAGTCGGAGGCATGCGGATGTCCACGACCGCGACCTGGGGCTTGTGCATCGCGACGTGGCGGAGCAGATCCTCTGCGTTCCCGGACTGCGCGACCACATCGAAGCCGGCGTCCTCCAACAGTCGGGCAACGCCCTCGCGCAGGAGCACCGTGTCGTCGGCGAGCACGACGGTGATCGAGCTGCCGAGCGTTCCGACCGTGTTTCGCAACGCGGGGAAGTCTCGAGGGAGGCCGTCGGCGAGCAGCTGATGGATCCGTTCCGGCTCCGGAAGCCCCTCGATCCGGTGCTCGCCGAGGTCGAGTGCGGGTACCTCTTGCGCCGCGCCGCGCGTCGCCGCGGAGACGAGGATCTGGCCCCCGTGCCCGGCGCCGGCGATGCGAACAGCGCGAACGACGTCGAGACCCGTGTAGCCCTCCTCGCCGAGCGCGGGAGTACCGGTGTGCAGGCCCATACGAACGCGAACCCGTACGTCGTCGGGCCATGCAGCCTCCTGCAAGCCGCGTTGGGCCTCCACCGCAGTGTCGACGGCACTCGCGGCGTCCGAGAACACGGCCAGCAGCTCGTCCCCGGCGGCATCGACCTCGTGACCACCCGCTGCGGTCAGGGCGTCGCGCAGGATCCGGCGAACCTCGGCTATCACGGCCGGATAGTCGACTCGCCCGTCCCGCTGAAGTGCTGTCGATCCCTCGACGTCGGCGAGCAGGAAGGTGACGGTGCCGGTCGGGAGCGAGCTCACGTGCTCGCGAGTCTACGAGTCGGCGCCCAGGAGGTACCGGTCGAAGAAGCCGACGACGCGCCGTTCGTACTCTGCCGGGCGCGCCTCGATTCCGCCGACGTGATGCGCCTCCGGGATGAGCCAGTACTTCTTCGGCTCGCCGGCTCGCTCGAAGTAGAGCGGATTCAGGGTCTCGCCGCCCTGTCCGTGCCCGGCCTCGATCAGCATGATCGCGCGCGGGGAGATGCGCGGCACGAGGCGATCCAGCGGCTCCGGATACGGCTCCGGGGAGAGCAGGCGAATCGCCCCGTAGAGGAGCGCAGACTGAGGGCTCGTGATGGTGGTCGCCGCGCCGTCTTCCTGCCTGTACTCGTGCAGCGTTCGGTAGCCGGCGCCTTCGGCGACGACGGCCGTGAGCCGCTCGTCGGCCGAGGCCGCCTCGAGCAGTTGCTCGCCGCCCACGGACAGCCCCAGGCCGCCGATGGCGCCTCGCTGGACGTCCCGGCGTTGCGACAGGTAGTCGAGCGCCGCCTCGAGGTCCTTGCCCGATCCCCACCCGAACACGTTTGCGCGTCCCTCGCTCTCCCCGTTGCCGCGCATGTCGAGCATCAGGACCCCGTAGCCGCGCCGTACGAGCATGCGTGCGTGCGGAACGGGGCCGGTCCGACCCGGGAACGCGATGACGGCAGCGCCGTTTCGCGAGGGCACGTACCAGGCCGCGAGATCGAGGCCGTCGCTCGTCCGAAGCGACACCGACTCGTACGGCCGTCCGAGATCAGCCGGTTCGACGGCGCGTCTGGGTTTGTGGGTGGTTCCGACGGCGAAGAGCAGTGGGAAGACGACGAAGAAGACCGTGAGAAGCGACGCGACCACCAGGAGCGTCCGCCGGAGGTAGCGGCGAGCCACGCTCCCTCCGCGCCGGCTTTGCCAGAGAGCTCGGATCCCGATCGCGAGTGCGGTGACCCCGGCCGCCAGCGTAACAGCGCCGCTCACGATGTCCCAGGCGCTGCCCGTGCCGTTCGCAGCCTCGACGAGATGCAGAGCGCCGAGGGTGACGGCGAGCCCGCCGAGGAGCAGTGCGAGAACGGCCTGTGCGCCTGCACGAAGCCGGGGGAAGACGGAGGCGGAGACGGCAAGAACGGCAAGGAGGGCGCCGGCGCCGGTCAGGTAGTCCGATACCGTCGTCCCCGGCTCGCGATGGAGGGTGGCGTCGTCGAGGACGTGCAGGGCGGTGAGTGCGGCCGCGGCCGCGAGGATGCGGGTCTCACGCGGCGACATCGAGTAGGTGGACGTCGCGGTGTGCGGCGTACGCAAATGGGTGGTGGAAGACGTCGAGCGCCTCGTGGGCCTCGACGGTGAGCTCGAAGAAGTCGCCGGTCTCGTCGAGGACGGTGACGTACAGCCGGTTACTCGCCGGGCACCACGACAACGTCACGTCGATGCCATTCGTGTACCGGTGATCGAGCTCGCGGCGGGAGGGGAGAGTGGTGAGCGTTGCGGTCATCGTGGGCCTCCTGGATGTGCGGTTCATGTGGCCCACACGTTCACACGGCCGATGGCTCGGCGCGCTACGGCGTGCCGGCGTGTCGAAGGTGCGGTCAGCCCTACTCTTCGGCGACCGCGTCGGCGACCGGTATCTCGGCGCGGACACGTGTTCCCTGGCCGACGGCACTCTCGACGGAGAGGACTCCGTCGAGAGCCGCCACGCGGTCGGCAAGGCCGCGAAGCCCGCTCCCGCGCGCCGGGTCGGCGCCTCCTGTGCCGTCGTCGGTGACCTGGATGACGACTCGGCCGTCCTCTCGGGTCACCTCGACGCTCGCGCCGGAGGCGTTCGAGTACTTCGCGACGTTGGTCAGGGCCTCTGCGACGACGTAGTACGACGCGGCCTCGACGGCCGCAGGTAGCCGTCCGGAGCAGACGTCCACTTCGACCGGCACCGGCGTGCGTGCCACCAGCCCCTCGACGGCCGGGCCGAGGCCGCGGTCGGTGAGAACAGCGGGATGGATGCCCCTGGCAAGCTCTCGCAGTTCGGACAGCGCCTGTGCGAGCTCCTCGCGGGCGCTCGTCAGGATCGAAGAGGCCGCAGCAGGATCCGCGTCGAGCTTCGACTCGGCGAGCCGGAGCGACACCGAGAGTGCGACGAGTCTCTGCTGCGCCCCGTCGTGGAGGTTCCGCTCGAGCTCCTGGCGCGCCTCGTCGGCCGCCACGACGAGCCGTGCTCGAGATGCCCTCAGCTCCTGCTCGTGGCGTTTGCGATCCGTGATGTCGCTGAACAGCGCCATGTGGCCCACGACTGTCCCCGATGCGTCACGGATCGGGGCCGCAGAGATCTCGACGTCGACGCGCGTGCCGTCTCGACGCATGCGGACGGACTCGAATCCGGTGTAGGCGTCACCCTTGCGGACGCGCTCGAGGAGGTTACGGAACTCTCCCTCCCGCTCTGGAGGCACGACAGGGACGACGGTTCCGATCACCTCGTCGGCGGCCCAGCCGAAGATCCGCTCGGCCGCCGGGTTCCAGAGCCTCACTCGATCGTCGAGGTCGACCTCGACGATCGCGACCGGCGCGCCGCGGATGGCCGCCTGAAGTCGCTCCTCACCCGCACGGAGCTCGTCCTCGTGTCGCTTACGGTCGGTGATGTCGCTCAGCACGGCCATGGCTCCGGCGACCATGCCCGCCGAGTCGCGGATCGGCGCAGCTGCGATCTCGACGTCCAGGAGTCGGCCGTCACGATGTTTCCGGACGGTCTCGTAGCCCGACCACGCCCCGCCCTCCGCTTCCCGCGCGCTCAGTGCTCGGTACTCCTCCTGGCGATCGTCGGGAATCCACACCGGGGGGCGGCCGAGGACTTCTTCGGCCGACCAGCCGAATATCCGCTCGGCCGCACGATTCCAGAGCTTGACCTCGTCGTCGGAGCCGATCTCGACGATCGCAACCGGGGCGCTCTCGATGACTGCCCGGAACCGCTCCTCGCCCGCACGGATCTCCTCCTCGCGCCGGTCTCGCTCGGTGATGTCGAGGCCCCCGGCGACGACGCTCACGACCTGACCCAGCTCGTTTTCGACCGGCGCGCTGCGCCAGTAGACGACGAGCTCCTCGCCGCGGGCGTTCGTGAAGCGATTCTCGTACTCGGCGGCCGCGTACTCGGGAGCCGCGTCCGCAAAGCGGCTCATGATCGCTTCCCGATCGCCCGCGTCGATGAAGATGTCCCAGAAGTACCGACCGCGCACCGCCTCCTCGTCGTCTAAGCCGCTGGCCTCGAGAGCGGCCAGATTGATGTTGCGGATGCGGCCGTCCGTACCGACGTTCACGAGCAGGCTCGGTGCCGTGTTCGTGACGGTGCTCATGAATCCCACTTCGGCCCGAAGCTCCGCGTACAGGCGCTCGTTCTGGAGTGCCAGCTTCGCTGCCGCGGTGACCGCGTCCAGGAGCTCCGGCTCCGCGTCGAGAGCGGGGTCGTAGAGAAGGGCGGCGACATGCTCGGATCCTTGGTCCACGTGCCTCACTGCTCTCGTCGCGTCGGGAGCAACCTCCGGGACTGCGCGACCCTCGGCATCGACCCAACCCGTGCCGCCGAGGCCACGTCGCCAGTCGAGCCAGTACGCGACCTCCAGCGTGGGATCGCCAAGCGCTGTCGCCAAGGCGTCGCGCAGCGGTGTGCCCGCCTCGAGCGCGACGACGAGGTTCGAGACCGACGAGCGTGCGAGGCGCGTCCGCAGGATGCCGAACAGGAACGCGATCGGGACGGCCGCAAAGGCGGCGAAGAAGAGCAGCTGTAGGGCATCGGCCACGGTCGACGAGACCTGGTCCGCGATCACCACGAGCCCCACGGCGAGCAGCGTTGCGATTCCAGCGCCGATGACCGGTCGCAGGAGGCGGCGAAGCGCGGGGCTGGCGCTCCTCCAGCGCCGGACGAGGATCGTGACGACGATTCCGATGAGCGCGAGGCCGCAAACGGTCGTGAACACGTCGAGCGCGGCGGCCGCGCCCGGTATGTCCGCGATCGCGATGGCGCTGTCGCCGCACGTGGTACAGGTCTGTGCCGGGCTGGAGTCGAGCAACACGGCCAGGAACGCGGGAACGCCGAGAAGGACGCCGACGGCAACTGGGATCGCACGCTCCAGGCGCGTCTCGAGACGGCCCGTCGGGAAGGCGAGGACGAGCGCGCTGAACGGAACCCAGACGAGGTTCCCCAGCACGAAGCCGATGGTGAACAGCCAGTCGTTTCCCGATGGTGAGAGTGCGTTGACGAACCAGACGTAGCCCGTGGCGGCCAGTAACGCGCCGGTCCGGTTCTCCGGTCTCCGGATCACGGCGATCAGCCCGCTGACGACGAACGCCGCGCCGGCCGAAACGGCGAGCGTGATCGCGAGCCAGGGATTCTCGATCTCCTCGCTCGTCGCGAGGATCGCAACTGCGACGCTCGCCTCGACGACGAGCAGTGCGATCCCGAGTGCGAGCGTGAAGCGACTCAATCGAGGAGGGTCGCGACCGCTTCGCCGGACAGGTCGGCCTTCGCGATGAACCCGAGGGCGCCGGACTCGCCGATCAGGTCGCCGTAGTCCGCGACGTCACGGCTCGAGACGAGCACGACGGAGGGTGCCGATCCGTTGCTCCGCAGGAGCGCTGCGCAGACGTCGAAGCCCGTCATGTCGGGCAACTGGATGTCGAGGAGCACGAGCTCGGGTCCGAGCTCATGGAAGGCCGTCAGCGCCGAGGTGCCGTCTGCGGCCTCGCCCACGATCTCGAACCCCGCGGACTCGAGTATCGCGCGCGCCGAGGCCCGAAAGCTCGGGTGGTCGTCGACGATGAGGACGGTGGCGGACATGACGACATGATCGTCGCAGACGACGGCGTGCTCGGCCGTACGGAGAACCACACTTCGAGGGGCGAACATATGTTCCTAGCATTCTACAATTTTCGCAAAGTACTTGTAACGCTCGGCGGATGGTGCTAGCTTCTTCCTCAACTTCAAGGTGAGACTTGTCGTGTGGCTCGATTTACCCGAACAGGCAAACCTCACACACCACGCCGCAAACGGGGGTATTGCGATGGCCGTCCGCACTGCCGCAGCACCGAAGAGCGCTCAGAAAGTTCAACGAGAGCTTGAGGACTTACAGCTCGTCCTCAAGGCCCGGAACGGAAGCCAGGAGGCGCTGGACGCGCTCATGCGGAGATACACGGGCTTCGTTCGTCTGAAGGCGAGCTCCTACTTCCTCGCCGGCGGCGACAGCGACGACCTGATCCAGGAGGGGATGATCGGGCTGTACAAGGCGGTCCGCGACTTCCGTCCAGACAAGGAGACGTCGTTTCGCAGCTTCGCGGAGCTCTGCGTCACACGGCAGATCATCACCGCGATCAAGACGGCCACGCGCTTCAAGCATTCGCCTCTCAACACCTACGTCTCGTTCAGCCACGCCCCGGCCGGACAGGAGTCGGAAGGCGATTGCACGCTCGGCGACGCGCTGCCCGGCCCGAGCGTCAACGACCCTTCCGTGCGCGTCATCTCGACCGAGGAGCTGCAAAGCCTCGTCTTCACACTCGGCACGGGTCTCTCGTCGCTCGAGTCCGAGGCGCTGACGCTCTATCTCGAGGGGAATTCCTACGAGCAGATGGCCGAGGATCTCGGGTGCGATACGAAGACGATCGACAACGCGCTCCAGCGCGTCAAGCGGAAGATCCTCGCGCACCAGAAGACCCGCGAGGTGCTCGCGTAACCGGCTCGCGTGCCAGACGCGCGGCTCCGATCTGGTGGTCGCGTCCGAATCTCCGCTGCGATCCCCGGTCCTTCGGATGCCCCTGATCGAAGCGGAGAGCGTCGCTCGGGCGGACAACGAGGAGCCGGAGGAGGGACTCGAACCCACGACCCACGCATTACAAATGCGTTGCTCTACCAACTGAGCTACTCCGGCGCTCCCCACAGCGTACGCGGTCGGTCCGAGGCGCATCGCAGTTGCTCGCGCCGCTTGCAGTCTGGATAATCGCGCGATGCAGCCGACTGACACGACAGCCGCCGAGCGGGTGCTCGCGGAGAGGGCACGCTACGTCGCTCCAGGAGCGACGACGCCGCGACTGGTCGTGGCGGAGGCGGACGGCGCACGGATCACCGACGTCGACGGCCGTTCGTACATCGACTTCGCCGGCGGAATCGGGTGCCAGAACACGGGGCATCGAAACGAGGCGGTGATCGAGGCGATCAAGGAGCAGGCGGATCGATACCTGCACCAGTGCTTCATCGTGGGGACGTACGAGCCGTACATCGACGTCTGCCGGCGACTGGCCAAGCTCTCTCCGTGCGGGCAGGGGGAGCAGCGCTCCCTCCTCGTGAACTCGGGGGCGGAGGCCGTCGAGAACGCCGTCAAGATCGCGCGCACGGCAACAGGCCGTCCGGCGGTCGTCGTCTTCGACGGAGCGTTCCACGGACGGACCCTCCTCGCGATGACCATGACGAGCAAGGTCAAGCCGTACAAGGCCGGCTTCGGCCCGTTCGCACCCGAGGTCTACCGTGCTCCGGCGCCCTACCCCTACCACGGCATCTCCTCGGACGATGCGATCGCCGCGCTCGAGCATCTCTTCAAGGCCGACGTCGACCCGTCGACGGTCGCGTGCGTCGTCCTCGAGCCGGTGCAGGGCGAGGGCGGCTTCGTCGTCATGCCGCCCGACTATCCCGGGCGTCTACAGGAGCTGTGTCGCTCGCACGGGATCCTCTACGTCGACGACGAGGTGCAGTCGGGTGTCGGGCGTACCGGGACGATGTGGGCGATCGAGCAGTACGAGGGCGTCGAGCCCGACCTCGTCGTCTCCGGGAAGTCGATCGGAGGTGGTCTTCCGCTCGCGGGCGTCACGGGTCGCGCGGACGTCATGGACTCGGTTCCGCCCGGTGGGCTCGGAGGCACCTTCGGCGGGAACCCGCTCTCGTGCGCTGCTGCGCTCGCCGTGCTCGACATCGTGAGCGATCCCGAGTTCCTCGCCGGCGCACGCCAGCTCGGCGAGACCCTCCGCGGGCGGCTCGATGTGCTCGCCGCACGCAATCCGGAGATCGGCGAGGTGCGCGGCCTCGGGTCGATGCTCGCGTTCGAGTTCGCCGAGCGCTCGCCCGATCGCGCGCAAGCGGTGGTCTCGGCGGCCTTCGATCGCGGGCTCGTGCTCCTGTCCTGCGGCCTCTACGGGAACGTGATCCGTCTCCTGCCGCCTCTCAACATCTCCGCCGACGAGCTCGACGAGGGCCTCGCGATCCTGGAGGAGTCGCTTGGCGCCTGACGTGGGCGTCCCGGACATCCGCGTCACCGGCCTGACGAAGCGCTACGGAGATGTCGTTGCGGTGGACGCGATCGACCTGGACATCGCGGCGGGCGAGTTCTTCACGATGCTCGGGCCATCCGGTTCCGGCAAGACCACGACCCTGCGCATGATCGCCGGGTTCGAGATCCCGGACGAGGGGACGATCGAGCTCGCTGGCGAGGACGTCTCGCGCTTGCCCCCGTACGATCGGCCGGTCAACACCGTCTTCCAGGACTACGCGCTCTTCCCGCACATGACCGTGCAGGCGAACGTCGAGTACGGCCTCATGGTCAAGAAAGTCAAGAAGGGAGAGCGCCGCGAGCGCGCAGGGCAGGCGCTCGAGATGGTGCGCCTCGCGGCGCACGGGAACCGCAAGCCGTCACAGCTCTCGGGCGGTCAGCGGCAGCGCGTCGCGCTCGCCCGCGCGATCGTCAATCGCCCGAGGGTGCTCCTCCTCGACGAGCCGCTCGGTGCGCTCGACCTGAAGCTCCGCCAGGAGATGCAGATCGAGCTCAAGTCGATCCAGCGCGAGGTGGGGATCACGTTCGTGTACGTGACGCACGACCAGGAGGAGGCGCTGACGATGTCGGATCGCATCGCCGTCTTCAACGAGGGGCGGATCGAGCAGATCGGCCCGCCGGCCGAGGTGTACGAGCATCCACAGAGCGAGTTCATCGCCGGGTTCGTCGGCGTGTCGAACGTCATCGAGCGCGACGGCCGCCGCTACACCGTTCGGCCGGAGAAGATCGACCTCATCGAGGACGGCAGCGAACCGGGGGCGGGGATGCACGTGGAGGCTGGGCTCGTTCGGGACGTGCAGTACGTCGGGCCTGTGACGCGCTACCACGTTACGCTCGACCGTGGAGGCGAGTTGCAGGTGCTGGCACAGAATCTCGAAGAGGGCTCGAGCGAAGTGTTGGAGGCAAAGGGACGCCGCGTGCGCGTCAGCTGGCGTCCCGACCAGGAGTCGATCATCGACGAACCGGAGGGAGGATTCGAATGAAGGGACGTAAGGGACGCGTCGCCCGCTGGGCTGCTCTCGGCCTGCTCGTGGGGGCGCTCAGCATCGTTGCCGCAGGCTGCGGGGGCGGCGACGGGGGCGGGGACTCGGCGAGCGGCGACTGGCAGATCGAGGGCCTCGGTGCGACGATCGAGGAGATCGAGGCCAACGCCAGGGAAGAGGGCGAAGTCAACCTGGTGCAGTGGCCCGACTATGCCGTTCTGACCGACGAGTTCACCGCTGCGACCGGATGCACGGTCAACACCAAGGACGGCGCAGGCTCGGAGGACATGATCACGCTCATGAAGACGGGCGAGTACGACGGCGTGTCCGCCTCGGGGAATACGAGCGTTCCGTTGATGGTGGCCGGCGACGTCGCTCCCATCAACACCGAGCTGATGTCGAACTACGCCGACGTCAACGAGGGGCTGAAGGACCAGGCGTACAACTCACTCGACGGCGAGCCGTACGGCGTGCCGCACGGGCGAGGCCCGAACTACCTGATGTTCAACACCGAGGTGGTTCCCGAGGACACGGACAGCTGGGGTGTGATCTGGGAGGATGCCGAGCAGCAGAAGTACAGCGGCAAGATCTCGATCTACGGCCTCTCGGACTTCATCGCCGACGCGGCGGTCTACCTCAAGTCGACGCAGCCGGACCTGGGCATCGACAACCCGTACCAGCTGAACGAGGAGCAGTTCAACGCCGCCGTTGACCTGCTCAAGAAGCTGGCGCCGCACGTCGGTGAGTACTGGCCTGCCGATGCAGCGATGCAGATCGGATCGTTCACGAACGGCGACAGCGTGGTCGGGACGACCTGGCCGTACCAGTACGTCCAGCTGACCGGCGCCAACCCGCCGGTGCCCGTCAAGATCGTCAAGCCGAAGGAGGGCACGACGGGGTGGTCGGACACCTGGATGATCTACGCGAAGGCCCAGCATCCCAACTGCATGTACCTCTGGATGAACCACATGATCTCGCCCGAGGCGCAGGCGACAGTGGCCGAGGGCTTCGGCGAGGCACCCGCGAACCTCAAGGCGTGCGAGCTCACAGAGGACCCGAACCACTGCGAGACGTACCACGCAGAGGACGAGGCGTGGTGGGAGGACGTGTACTACTGGGAGACGCCGCTCGCGGACTGCGGAGACGACGACGACGCGACGACGTGCAAGACCCAGGAGGACTGGAACGCCGCCTGGACGGAGATCAGGGGGTAACGGCCTGATCCAACAGGACCGATGACGACGGTCCCCGTCGCCGAGCCGCCGCCCCGGGAGGGCCTGGGGCGGCGGCTCTCGACGTTGCTCTACCGCCATCCGCGGCTCCGGCTCTGGCTGCTCCTCGCCCTACCGGTTGCATGGCTCGTCGTCGTCTACTTCGGCTCGCTCGTCGTCCTGCTCCTCACGTCGCTCTGGGACACCGAACCGCTCACACGCGACGTCATCCACGAGCCGACGCTGGAGAACTTCCGGCGAATCGTGGAGACGCCGGTCTACCGCGATGTCGCGTGGAGGACCGTACAGATGGCCCTGGCGGTCACCGTCGCGTGCGTCGTGCTCGCGTTCCCGATTGCGTACTACATGGCCCGGGTGGCGTCGCCCCGAGTCCGCGCACTGCTGGTCATCGCTGTCCTCATGCCGCTCTGGGCGGGCTATCTCGTGAAGGCATACGTCTGGCGGACGATCCTCTCGGAGGGTGGGGTCGTCAATTGGGCGCTCGAGCCGTTCGGCCTCCACTTCGACGGGCTGTCGTCGGTCGGGCTGTGGCTGGTCTTCACGTACCTGTGGCTTCCCTTCATGATCCTTCCGGTCTACGCGGGCCTCGAGCGCATTCCTGAGTCGTTCCTCGAGGCATCCGCGGACCTCGGCGGCCGCTCGTTCACGACCTTCACGCGCGTCGTAATCCCGCTTGCGTTTCCGGCGATCGTCGCCGGCTCGATCTTCACGTTCTGTCTCACGCTCGGGGACTACATCGCGCCAGGCCTGATCACGAGCGAGCAGTTCATCGGAACCGTGATCTACAACATCCGAGGCGAGGCGCTGC
>DATIBA010000141.1:0-13707 GCA_035457765.1 Gaiellaceae bacterium | reverse complement strand
GCCTCGGGAACGGCCGTCTCGAGCTCCCGGCGCAGCCAGCGAGAGACGGCGATGACGGCCGACGCTCGGCGCACGACGTAGCGCGTCGCTGCCCGGGCGCCGACGAGGGATCCCACGTTCGCGACGTCCTGCCCGTGCGCGGTGACGACGAGCGGTGCGCGGGAGCTAAGCGCTGCCACGAGTCCCGCGGGCACCAGGAAGTGCGCATAGACGACGTCCGGCCGGAAGCGCCGCCCGGCTCGGATCGCGTCGCGCGCGAGCTCGAGATGCCGCCTTCGCCCGCCGGCGCGCCGATCGACGACCGCGCGCTCGATGTCGTGTCCGCGTGCGACGAGCTCGCGCTCGAGGTTGGCGACGAAGACTCCGAGATCGGGATCGTCCGGGCTTGGGTACATCTGGGAGACAAGGAGGATGCGCATGCGGCGCCAATCGTGACGATTCCGGCACGAACACGTGATCTTCTGCTGGCACGCTCAGTGGATGAGCGAGCACGACGACTCGTTCGAACCCGATGCTCTCAGCCCCAGCGTGCTCGTCGGTTCGTGGGCCGATAGCACTCATGTCCATCGCGGTCGAGACGAGTGACGATCGACTTCGTTCGACACGTTCCGCATCTCGCTCGACCTGTTCTCGTCGCCCGGGCTCTCGTCTCGCACGTCGTTGCTGTCGAGCTTCGCCATCAGTTGGACGAGGCGTGGCGTGGTTACCATGACTGGTCGATGCCGGAGAAGGCCGACGATGACTGACGAACCGCGGCCCGAGCCGCGCGTGTTCCGAAGCGACGACATGGTTCGACTTCGACGAATGCCCGCTCAGCCTAGGCGCGAGCACGACCCAGAGGTTCTCGCGACGCTCGAACGCGGGCGCCGCAAGCGCATCCAGGAATACCTCGACAGCCGGCGCGAGAAGACCTAGCCGCGCGTCACCTGCAGGAGGCCCAGGCACATCTCGTCGGTCGTGCCCTCGCCCCAGAGCACGTACCGCGGTGTCTTCGGAACGCCGTGCTCGCCGTGCCTCCGCTTGTGCACGTCGTACCGGCACATGACCCGGACGACGTCGCCCGGTTCCGCCCGCACCGGCTTCACCAGCGTATAGGCGTTCTGCCAGTGGAAGTCCCAGCGCGGGATGTCGAGCAGCACTCGGGCACGGGGTGTGCCTGGGTTCAGCTCCAACCGAATTGCGGCACCGAGCAAGTGCATATGCCCCGCCGCGACGTGAATCGTCGTCCGGGTGGTGATCCGCCGGTCGCAGGTCGAGACGGCGCTCGGCTTGGGATCGGCGGCGCTCCCGCGGCAGAGAGCGAGGAGGCCCGCGGGAGCGAAAGCAGCGCCCGACCCGTACTTGCGCCCGAGCTCGACGAGCGCCTCGTTCCTGTTGCAGAGCCGTCCTCGTTCGCCCTTGGCGCATGCCAGCTCTACCGGCCCTGGCATGAGCACCGTCCGAAGTGGCGTCAATCTCGCGGACGCGGGCGCCGCGGTCAGGAGCGCGCGCGAGCGATCCGGAGCGCGGCCGTTCAAGAGGTTGTAGTGCACCTGCATGACAATTTGGCTTCCGGCGGAGAGCTGGACGCCGGTTCCGTCCGGCAGACGATCGCCGCCCCAGCCGGGTGCCCACGCAGCAACCCAGTTCGCGTCGTTGAGCGAGTCGACGACTGCTCCGTCTCCGGCGGGGAGCCCGGTCCCACCGAAGCACGACCAGCCTGGTCCGGCCGACGAGGTGTCGAGTTGCCTGGCGGCGGCGAGCTGTGCCGGTGACACCCTGAAGAGGATCACGTGGTGCACGACCTTCTGCTGGCCGGGCTCGATGCGTGCCGACGTCACCGACACGTCGGTCGACTGTTTCGGGTCGAGCAGGAAGCAGCGGTAGTCGTCCGTCACACCCTTCGTGGCGGACGGCGTGTACGCGGTCGGCATCCTCAAGTCGAGGAGAGTCTCTCCGTCGCGGACCTCCGGGGGCCTGGGAGCCTCGGGCCGCTGCGCGGGGCCGTCGGTCTTCCCTCCCGCCTTCGCCCACGCCAGGATCGCCGCTCGCTGCGGCGCGCTGAGGGTTCGGTCAGCCTCGCCGACGTAGGCCGGCGAACGCGGGCCGGGCGGCCACGGAGGCATGATCCGGGACTGCACGGCGGCAGCGATCAAGGGTGCTCTCGCGGTGATCTGGCGCGCGGTCTCCAGCGGAAACGGAGCGATCCCGCCTGCTCGATGGCAGCCGGCGCACTTCTCGGCGATGGTCGGCGCGACGTCCCGCGTGAAGCTCGGCGGCTTGACCTGCGAGGCCCGAGCTTCGGCTCCGCGAGTGGAGGCGAGCGCCGCCAGAGGGATGGCGAGGGCCAGCAATGCGCCTGCGACGATCGCGATCCGGGCGGCGCTACGCATGGGCGTCATATGTACCCCAAATCTCGCGGAGCTCGCCGGAGATCTCTCCGACCGTACAGCGCGCTCGTAGCGCCTCGCGCATGGTTGGAAGGATGTTCTCGTCCGTGTTTGCGACCCGTCGCACCTCGGCGAGAGCCCGATCGGCCGCAGCGCGATCGCGCTCGGCACGAACCCGTGCCGTTCGTTCGCGCTGGTGCGCCTCGATCGCTGGGTCGACGTGAAGTAGCTCGATCCGGTCCGAGACGTCCTCCCTGAAGCGGTTCACACCGACGACGACCCGCTCGCCCGATTCGATCTCGGTCTGGTAGCGGAACGCGGATGCCTCGATCTCGCTTTGCACCCAACCCTGCTCGATCGCTGCGACCGCGCCTCCCAGGTCGTCGATCGTCGCGATCAGCTCTCGAGCCCTCTGCTCCAGCTCCTCGGTGAGCGATTCGACGAAGTAGGACCCTGCGAGGGGGTCAGCGGTATCCGTGGTCCCCACCTCGGTCGCGAGGAGCTGCTGCGTCCGGAGCGCGATCGAGGCGGCATGCTCGGTGGGCAGTGCGAGCGCTTCGTCGAACGAGTTCGTGTGGAGGGACTGTGCGCCGCCGCAGACGGCAGAGAACGCCTGGATCGCGACCCGAGCGATGTTGATCTCGGGCTGCTGGGCCGTGAGCGTCGAGCCTCCGGTCTGAGCGTGAAAACGCAAGGCGAGCGCGCGAGGGTTGCTCGCCGCGAACCGGTCCCGCATGATCTCCGCCCACAGCCGCCGCGCGGCGCGGAACTTCGCGACCTCCTGGAAGAAGTGGTTGTGCGCGTTGAAGAAGAACGACAGGCGCTCGCCGAAGGTATCCGGCGAGAGCCCTGCCGCGACCGCTGCCTCGCAGTAGGCGATGCCGTTCGCGAGCGTGAACGCGAGCTCCTGCGCTGCGCTCGCGCCCGCCTCCCGGATGTGGTACCCGGAGATCGAGATCGTGTTCCACTCCGGCAGCCGCTCGGCGCAGTATGCGAAGAGGTCGGTGGCCAGTCGCATCGACGGCCGCGGCGGGAAGATGTAGTTCCCGCGTGCGACGTACTCCTTGAGGACGTCGTTCTGGACGGTGCCTCGCAGCTTCGAGCCCGGTACCGCCTGCTTCTCGGCCACGAGCTCGTAGAGGAGCAGCAAGAGGGCCGCCGGCGCGTTGATCGTCATCGACGTCGAGACGGTGTCGAGTGGGATCCCGTCCAGGAGCACCTCCATGTCGGCGAGCGAGTCGATCGCGACCCCCGTGCGGCCGACCTCGCCTGCCGCGAGGGGATCGTCGGAGTCGTAGCCCAGTTGCGTCGGAAGGTCGAACGCGATCGAGAGGCCGGTCTGGCCGCGTTCGAGCAGGTAGCGGAAGCGCGCGTTCGTCTCCTCCGCCGACCCGTAGCCGGCGTACTGCCGGATCGTCCACGGGCGCCCGCGGTACATCGTCGGGTACGGGCCGCGTGTGAAGGGGAACTCGCCCGGAAGCTCGAGGTCGCGCCGCGGGAGGTCGTCCGCCGTGTAGACGGGCTTGACCTCGATGTCGGAGTCGGTCAGCCGGCGCTCCTCGGCGGTCGCCATGTCGCGAAGGCTAGTCGTCCGTTTCGACAGCCGGTGCCCACCCACGCGATCGAAAACGCGATGGTGAGGATGCGGCGACCGTCGCGCGGTCGATCAGACGACCCCGCCCGCGCGCTCGATCGCGTCGAGCGCGATGCGGCGACCTGTCTCGATGTGCTCACGGATCGCGCGCTCGGCCGCCGCGAGCTCGCAGGCGACGAAGGCGTCGACGATGTGTCGGTGCTCGGTCACGAGGTTCGCGTGACCCTCCACGTGGCCTCCGCGGATGACTTGCATCATGAGGTTCACCGACAGCTCGCGGTAAAAGCGCGAGAGGAGCGCGTTGCCGGCGAGGTCGATCTGGAACTCGTGGAAGGCCGCGTTGGCGGCGTCCCATTGCTCGTGCGAGATCGCGGCGTCGGTCGTCGCGAGCAGGTCGGTGAATCGAGCCAGCTGGCTCTCGTCCACGCTCGCGACTGACCGTTCCGCGGCAAGGAGCTCGAGCGCGAGACGCACGTCGTACCCCTCTGCGACGGCGCGTGCCGTCACGGGCGCGACGAAGTAGCCACGCCTCGGCCGGACGGTGAGGAGGCCCTCCGAAACCAGTCGCGTGAGCGCATGGTGCACCGGACTGCGTGAGACGCCGAGCTCGGCGGCCAGGGCATGGAGGCTCAGCTTCGCGCCCGGTGGATGTTGTCGGGTCAGAACTCGCGCGCGCAGCTCGTCGTACACCTGTTCGTTGAGGTTCACTCCGGTGAGCGCGATCGCCACGTGCGGGACCTAACATGTCACGGGCCGGGAGGCAACCGGCCGATACCCTCCGTCCGTGAACGTCAACGTGCGACTGTTCGCGGCGCTGCGCGAGCGAGCGGGGACCGGGAGTCTGGACGTCGCGCTCGCCGACGATGCGACAGTCGGCGACGTCTGGGCGCCGCTCGGCCTCGGCGACGAGCCGCCGGGATTGCTCTACGCGGTCAATCGCGGGTACGCGGAGCGCGGCGAGCCACTATCCGACGGCGACGAGGTCGCGCTGATCCCTCCCGTCTCGGGCGGCGACGACGACGCGCCAAGTGGCTCTGAGCCTCAAAGTCGATTCAGGCTCTCCGAGGAACCTCTCTCGGTGGAGGCAGCGGTCGACCAGGTGCGAAGCGCGCAGGCCGGCGCGGTTGCGACGTTCGTCGGCACGACGCGAGCGAGGTCGCGCGGGCGCGAGGTGGTCTACCTCGACTACGAGGCGTATGCGGGAATGGCCGAGCAGGTGATGGCCGACCTCGCCACCCGGCTGCAACGTCGCCACGAGCTCTGCTCGGTCGCGATCCACCATCGGGTCGGGCGTGTCGACATCGGTGAAACGAGTGTGGTCATCGCCGTGTCGGCGCCGCACCGAGCCGCCGCGCTCGCGGCCTGCGGCGAGGCGATCGACGAGCTGAAGGTGTCCGTTCCCCTGTGGAAGAAAGAGGTGTACGTGGGTGGCGAGGAATGGATCGGCCAGGGGTCGTAGACCGGGAGCCCGACCCTCGGTTCGAGCCGACGGAGGCGCCAGAGCCGCCGAGCTTCCCGTCGCCCCAGTCGTCGGACGAAGGGGAACGAGGCTACGAGCCGGTGCATCCGCGGTGGGGCCTCGGCGATTTCGTACGCAAGCTCGCGGCGCCGATCATCGGCCTCGGCTTCCTGATCGTGAAGTTCGGCGGGCTGCTGCTCAAGCTCAAGGTGGTCACGACCGGGGCCTCGATGCTCGTCTCGATCGCAGCCTACGCCTGGATCTGGGGGCTCCCGTTCGCGATCGGCTTCGTCCTCCTCATCTTCGTGCACGAGCTGGGGCACGTCCTCGAGCTCCGGCGCCAGGGAGTGCCCGCGAGTGCCCCGCTGTTCATCCCGTTCCTCGGTGCCGTCATCGGGATGAAGGAGCTTCCCGACGATGCCTGGAAGGAGGCTCGCGTCGCGCTCGCAGGTCCGATCCTGGGCTCGGTGGGCGCGGCCGTGTGCTGGATCGCGGCCGAGGTGACGGGCTCCGAGCTCCTCATGGCGCTCGCGTTCGTCGGGTTCTTCCTGAATCTCTTCAACCTCGTCCCGATCGTTCCGCTCGACGGTGGTCGGGCGGTCGGGGCGCTGCATCCCGTGTTCTGGTTCGTCGGGCTTCTCATGATGGTGGCGCTGCTCGCGCTTCGCCCCAATCCGATCCTCATCCTCATCGTCGTTCTCGGTGGGCTCGACCTGTGGCGACGATGGCGTGAGCGCGGTCAGGCCGCGCACTACTACGCGGTTTCTGCGCGGCGGCGGCTCGCGGTCGGGGTCGTGTACCTCGGTCTCGTCGCCGTGCTCGCCGTCGCGATGTCCGCGTCGTACGTCGAGCGGGATCTATGACGAGCGGCGGTGCGCTCCCGCGCCGCCTGTTCCGGCGGAGCCAGGAGACGCTCGCAGCGGACGTCTCGCTGATTGCCTCCGAGTTCCTGGCCGGCTTCCAGTTCGTGCACCGGATCGACCGTCCGGCGGTGTCGATCTTCGGCTCGGCGCGCGTCCGAGAGGCCACGCCGACCTACGAAAGCGCTCGGGCCACGGCACGGGCGTTCGCCGAGGCCGGCTTCGCGGTGGTCACGGGGGGTGGCCCAGGGGTGATGGAGGCGGCGAACCGTGGCTGCAAGGAGGCGGGCGGGCTCTCTGTCGGCTTCAACATCGCGCTCCCGCACGAGCAGAGCCTCAACGAGTGGTGCGATCTCGCGCTCACGTTCGATCACTTCCACGTGCGCAAGGTGATGTTCGTGAAGGCGGCAGAGGGGTTCGTCATCTTCCCAGGCGGCTTCGGCACCCAGGACGAGCTCTGGGAGGCGCTCACGCTCGTCCAGACGGGGAAGATCGGCAACTTTCCGATCGTGCTCTTCGACTCGGACTACTGGGGCGAGATGCTCGACTGGGTGCGGGACGAGATGCTCGACGACGGGCTCATCTCGGAAGGAGACTTCGCGCGCATCCTCGTCTCCGACGAACCCGCCGACGCCGTGGAGCTCGTGGTCTCGCGCTACGACGCGCGAGTCGCCGAGGGCTCCGCGTGAAGGTCGAGGCTGCCGTCGCCCGGATTCGCGAGGAGGCCCATCGTGCGCCTCGAGTGGGAGTCGTCCTGGGGAGTGGGCTGGGCGGGCTCGCGGACGCGCTCGAAGACCGTGTCGAGATCCCGTATGCAGAGATTCCCGGCTGGCCGGAGTCGACCGCCGTCGGACACGAGGGCGTGCTCGTGCTCGGTGAGTTCGACGGAGTGGGGGTGGCGATCATGCGCGGCCGCGTGCACCTGTACGAGGGAGTCGGTGCCGACCGCGCCGTGTTCGGCGTTCGCGTCCTCGGCCGGCTCGGGGTGCGAACGCTCGTGGTCACGAATGCGGCGGGCGGCATCAACGAGACCTACCGCCCCGGGCTGCTCGTCCTCATCTCGGACCACGTGAATCTCCAGGGGACGTCGCCGCTCGTCGGGCCGAACGACGAGGAGCTCGGCCCACGCTTTCCGGACATGAGCGACGCGTACGATCCCGAGCTCCGTCGGCTGGCTCGTGAGGCTGCGGTGCGCCTCGGGATCGAGCTCGACGAGGGTGTCTACGCGGCCTGGCTCGGACCGCAGTTCGAGACGCCGGCCGAGATCCGCTTCCTGCGGGCCGTCGGCGGCGATCTCGCCGGGATGTCGACCGTGCCCGAGGTGATCGCGGCACGCCACATGGGGATCCGCTGCCTGGGGATCTCCGTCGTGACGAACATGGCTGCCGGAGTGCGTCCCGAGAAGATCGACCACGAAGCCGTACTCGAGGTGGGTGCCCGTGCTGCGGCCCCGCTGGCCGCGCTTCTGCGCGAGCTCGTTCCTACACTCTCGACGTGAAGCTTCGGGATCTCCCCTCGGTCGACGAGCTCCTACGCGACGCGAGGCTGGCCGGGGAACCGCGCACGCTCGCGGTTGCGGCGGCCCGGGTCGCGCTCGAGCGGGCGCGGGCGGACATTCGCGCGGGCGGATCCCCGCGAGACATCGTCGCGATAGCCGTGTCGGAGTTGGCGAGTGCCCGGCGGCCCTCGCTCCGCCGCGTGCTGAACGCCACGGGAGTTCTCGTGCACACGAACCTCGGCCGCGCCCCACTCGCGGAGGCGGCACTCGAGCGGGTCGTGGAGGTGGGAAGCGGCTACTCGAACCTCGAGTACGACCTCGAGCGCGGCGAGCGCGGATCGCGCCAGGATCATCTCGGACCGCTCCTCGGCCGACTCACCGGCGCGGAGGCGGCGCTCGTCGTCAACAACAACGCAGCCGCGGTCCTGCTCGCGCTCGCTGCGCTCGCCGAGGGCCGCGAGGTCGTGGTTTCGCGAGGAGAGCTGATCGAGATCGGCGACGGCTTTCGCATCCCCGACGTGCTCGCGCGCTCGGGCGCGCGCCTCGTCGAGGTCGGAACGACGAATCGCACGCACGCAGTGGACTACGAGCGGGCAATCGGGCCCGAGACGGCCGTGCTCCTGCGGGTGCACCAGTCGAACTTTCGCGTGGTCGGCTTCTCGGAGCGGCCGAGACTGTCCGAGCTCGCCGAGGTCGCGCGTCGGCACCACCTTCCGCTCGTCGACGACCTCGGCTCGGGCGCGCTCGTGGCGGTGGGCGACGAGCCGACGCCGGCCGAAAGCCTCCGCGCCGGCGCCGATCTCGTCTCCTTCTCGGGGGACAAGCTTCTCGGCGGCCCGCAGGCGGGGGTGGTCGTCGGCCGCGCGGACCTCGTCGAGAAGTTGCGGCGACATCCGTTGCAGCGCGCGGTGCGGGCCGACAAGCTCACGATCGCGGCACTCGAGGGGACGCTCTCGCTGACGCTCGACCCCGAGACGAGGAGCGGTGTTCCCGCCCTCCGCATGCTCCACGAGCCGGTCGAAGCCGTGCGTGCCCGCGCGGAGCGGCTGGCTGCGCTCGTCGGGGGCGAGGTCGAGGACACCGTCGCTCGTGTCGGGGGTGGTGCACTTCCGCTCGCCGAGCTACCGAGTGCAGCCTGTGCCGTCGAGGAAGAGCTCTCGGAGCTGCTTCGACGGGGCGATCCTCCGGTCGTCGCGCTCGTTCGCGACGGGCGCACGCTCCTCGACTGCCGCACGCTGACCGATGCGGAGGTGGACGACGTCGCGGTGGGCGTCGCCGCTGCGCGTTCGAGATGAGCTCGTGGCTCTGAGCCACGAAGCACGGTTGGGGCACGCGCGATGCCGCTGACGGTCGGGACGGCGGGGCACATCGACCACGGCAAGACCGCACTCGTCCGGGCCCTGACCGGCAGGGACACGGATCGCCTGCCCGACGAGCAACGGCGAGGGATCTCGATCGACCTCGGCTACGCCCCGCTCGAGCTCGCGGACGGCCGGCAGATCTCGGTCGTCGACGTGCCCGGGCACGAGCGATTCGTGCGAACGATGGTCGCCGGCGCGACCGGAATCGACCTCTTCCTGCTCGTCGTGGACGCAGGTGAGGGCGCTCGACCGCAGACCCACGAGCATCTCGACATCCTCCGCTTGCTCGGGATCGATCGAGGCGTTGTCGCACTCACGAAGGTCGACGCCGTCGACGCAGCGACGATCGAGCTTGCCGCCGACGAGGCCTCCGAGCTCGTGCCCGGTGCGGAGGTCGTTCGCGTGAGTGCGAGGACGCGCGAGGGTCTGGACGAGCTTCGCGCCGCACTCGGTCGGGTCGTCGACTCCGTCGAACACGCGCGGGCGGACAAACCCACGCGGCTGTACGTCGACCGCTCGTTCTCCGTCGCCGGCTTCGGTACGGTCGTGACCGGGACGCTCTGGTCGGGCTCGATCGGCGCGGGAGACCAGCTGCGGCTCGAGCCTTCGGGCCGCGACGTACGGGTTCGAAGCGTCCAAGTGCACGACCGTGACGTGGCCCGGGCAGACTCCGGCCAGCGAGTCGCGGTGAGCCTTCCCGGACTCGATCGCCACGACGTCGCGAGGGGAGAGGCGCTCGTCGCGCCAGGTGAGTATCCGACCTCGTACCGCCTCGACGTGGTGCTCGAAGAGGTCGTCCCGATCGCGGACGACGCGCGTCTCCAGCTGCACGTCGGAACGTCTCACTGCCCGGCACGGGTCGTGCGCCTGGGCGAGCGCTTCGCTCAGCTGCGCCTCGCCTCGCCCGTGGTGGCCGCGCGAGGGGACCGCGTGATCCTCCGCGCGGAGACGACTCTCGGGGGAGGCGCGGTTCTCGATCCTGCGCCTCCACGGCATCGCGACGAGGCCCGCGTCGCCCTCCTCGAGCGGGGCGACGTCGCCTCGACGGTCGAAGCGCCGGTGCACATCGATGCCCTGCGGTTCGTCCTCGACGGCGAGCTCGCGGGGGTCGAGCGTGCAGGTGGCTGGGTGTTCTCCGCGTCCTGGCTCGCTACGTACGAGGCGGATCTCCGTGAGCGGATCGCCGCCGCCGATCCGATCGAACCGGGAGTTCCGGTGCCGGCCGATGCCTGGGCCGCGGACGTCGTCGCGCGCCTGCCCTTCGAGCGGCGTGGGGCGAAGCTGTACCTCCCTGGAGCGGTGGCGACGCTCGACGGTCGAGAGGAGGAGGCGGCTCAGCTCGAGCGCGAGCTCCACCGCGCGGGAGTCCGCGCGACGAAGGTCTCCGACGACGAGCTCGTGCGGTACCTCGAAGGCCGCGGGCGTCTCGTCCGGCTGGGTGACGGCTACGCGATCGGCGCAGACGCGTTCGATGTCGCGAAGGACGTCCTGCTCACCGAATGCCGGGCCGATGGCGAGATCACGTTGGCACGGTTCCGCGACCTCGCCGGCACGGGGAGGCGTGATGCTCAGCTCCTCTTGGAGCGATTCGATGCCGACGGGCTCACTCGACGGATCGGCGACCGAAGGGTGCTGCGCCGGGCGGCTGCTCGCTCGGACTGATCAGCGGCCTCCGACGCCGCTCTCGTCGATCAGCCCTATGTTCGCCCAATAGCTACCGCGTCTGCGGGAATCCGAGGTCGACCTTGCTCGTGGCGGGGTCCGGCCAGCGGCTCGTGACCGCCTTCGTCCGCGTGTAGAAGTCGATCCCCTCGGGCCCGTAGATATGGCGGTCGCCGAAGAGGGAGTTCTTCCAGCCGCCGAACGAGTAGTACGCGACGGGCACGGGGATCGGCACGTTGATGCCGACCATCCCGACGTTCACGTCGAACTGGAACTGGCGGGCGACGCCACCGTCGCGCGTGAAGAGCGCAACGCCGTTCCCGTACGGGTTCTCGTTCACGAGCCGGAGCGCCTCCTCGTAGCTCGACACGCGCACCACGGACAGCACGGGGCCGAAGATCTCGTCGCGATAGGCGTCCATCGCCGGCGTCACGTCGTCGAGCAGCGAGACGCCGAGGAAGAAGCCGTCGCCCTCGGGAGCCGTATCCCGGCCATCGGCGACGAGGGTCGCGCCCTGCGCCGGTCCCGAGTCGAGGTAGGACGCGACCTTGTCGCGGTGCTCACGCGTTACGAGGGGGCCCATCTCGGAGCTCGGGTCGAGGCCGTCTCCGACCTTCACGTTCGGCAGCCGCTCCTTGATGGCGCCGACGAGCTCGTCGCCGACGTCTCCGACGGCGACGACGACGGAGATCGCCATGCAGCGCTCACCGGCTGAGCCGTAGCCGGCGCTCACCGCCGCGTCCGCGGCCATGTCGATGTCGGCATCCGGCAGCACGATCATGTGGTTCTTGGCTCCGCCGAGCGCCTGCACTCGCTTCCCGTTCTTCGTTCCCGTCTCGTACACGTAGCGTGCGATCGGAGTCGAGCCCACGAAGCTCAGCGCGGCGATGTCGGGGTGCTCGAGGATGCGATCGACCGCGACCTTGTCGCCCTGGACGACGTTGAACACGCCGTCCGGCACGCCGGCCTCCTTGAGCAGCTCGGCCGTCAGGATCGACGCGGACGGATCCTTCTCGGACGGCTTGAGCACGAACGTGTTCCCGCAGGCGATCGCAGGCGCCCACATCCACATGGGGACCATGGCCGGGAAGTTGAACGGTGTGATCCCCGCGACCACGCCCAGAGGCTGCCTGATCGAGTAGACGTCGATTCCGGTCGCAGCCTGCTCGGAGTGCTCTCCCTTGAGCAGCGTCGGGATGCCACAGACGAACTCGATGACCTCGATCCCGCGCTGCACCTCCCCGAGTGCGTCCGAGAGCACCTTGCCGTGCTCCGCCGTGAGGAGGCGCGCGAGGTCGTCGCGGTGCTCGGCCATGAGCTGGTAGATGCGGAACATGAGGTTCGCTCGCTTCGAAAGCGACCACCTGCGCCACTCCGGGAAGGCTGCCTTCGCGGCAGTCACCGCTCGATCGATCTCCTCGATCGACGCGAAGGTCACCTCGCCGGACTGCTCGCCCGTCGCCGGGTTGTAGACCGGGCCGTTCCGGCCGGACGTGCCCTGCACGCTCTCCCCGCCGATCCAGTGGCCGATGAGCTTCAGCTCCGTCGTCACCGCTGCGTTCATGTCTGCCTCCCGCGACCGTGTGCTTTGGTCGTAGCGTACCGCCGCTCGGCGCCATGTACCGCACGCACGGCCGTACGGCGCAGAGCGAATCGCGGCTCGCGGCCGGAGCATCCACGGTGGGTACCCTGATCCGGCGGTGCTGCGCCTGCTCATCCCGGCTGCTTTCGTGAGCATCATGGTCACCGGTGTCGCTCGAGGCGCGCCCGCGGAGGCGTACGTGTACGACCGTCAGCTCGGCATCGTCGCACGGGCGTCCCTCTCGCAGGCGGCGTCCAACGCGACGGTCGCCGACGTCTTGCGCGTCTACGTCCGCTGCTATCGGGACAAGCACGCTTTCGAGTCGACCTACGAGCGCCGGTCGGGCGAATCCGCGAGGCGGGTCGTTGCTTACTACGCGGGCAGAAGTGACGTTCACCTCCGCAGCGGAACGTGCGCGAGCGTCCACGCGTTCCTGGATGGACGTCGTACCGTGTACACGGCTGGAGCGTTCTCGATCCTCCTGCACGAGGCGCTCCATCGGCAGGGAGTCCGGAACGAGCGGACGACGACGTGTCTCGCGATCGATGCGGTGCGATGGGGCGCCGCGTGGCTCGGTTCGAGCGAGGCTCAGGCGCTCCGAGCGCGGGATCTCGCGTTCACGTACTCGAGACTCTTCGCACCCCGCACGTATCGCATGGGGAAGCCGGACTGCCTCGCACTCGCTCGTCGGAAGGACTGGCCGGCGTTCACGTGACCCTGGCGTTCGGCTCCTGCCGGGTTCCGGCCGCGTGGAGGTCTACATTCCTGGCATGCGGATCCTCGTCGCAGTCGCGGTGCTCGCAGTCCTGACCGGCGCGATGCTGCTCCTGAGCGTCGCGCAGAACGACGGATGCCTCCCCTGGCAGGAGCGAGTCGGGACGCCCGGCGACACGTTCGGCGGAATCGAGGGCAGCACGCGCTGCCGCTGAGCGGGCGGTCTGCGCCGGTTCCGGCGATCGCCTCCACAAGTGTGCGGCGGTGCAGCCCGACCTGGAAGCGGTCTCCGAAAGCGCCGCCGCCAACTCGTCCATGGTGGACGCGATCCACGTGTTCGGGCGAGATTCGGTGTCGGTTTCCGAAAACCACGACGCCAGTGGTGATGCGGGGTTCCGGCCTCGAAGCGCCACGCACGGCGTGGCGGCTGTGGTGGTGGGACACCGTAGCGGCACCACACATGGACGTGACGCTCTTCCGACAGCGTGTGGGTGAGGTGCAGCGGCGGCGCCCGGCGTGTCCCAGGGCACCGGTGCAAGGTCAGCCCGGAGGCGTCATTCGACGCGTGCTCGGCTTCGGGCCGCTCGAAGCGGCACCCCGGGCGGCCT
>DATIBA010000140.1:0-8003 GCA_035457765.1 Gaiellaceae bacterium | reverse complement strand
CTGTTCGCGCTCATGTTCGTCGGAGGGTCGGCCGGATCGACGGGCGGCTCCATCAAGGTCGTCCGCCACTTGCTGCTCGGGAAGGTGCTGCGCCGCGAGATCGACCAAACGCTGAGCCCGGAGGTGGTCCTGCCCATCCGTCTCAATGGCACCCCCGTCGACGAGCGAACCGTGCGGGCGATCGCCGCGTTCATCCTTCTGTACGTCGGCTTCTGGGCCGTGGGCGCGTCCGTGATCGCGATCGACTCGGCGATCACCGGTACTGACCTCGGAACGCTCGACGCGCTCGCCGTGTCCGCGACGACGCTCGGCAATATCGGCCCTGCGTTCGGGATCGCCGGGCCGATGGGATCCTTCGCCGAGTTCGGCGAAGTGTCGAAGATCACCATGATCGGGCTCATGTGGGTCGGTCGCCTCGAGATCGTCCCCGTCGTCGTCCTCGCTACACGCCACTACTGGCGCCTCTGACGCCTGGCGCGTCTGGCCTCGCCCCACTCTCGCCGGGCACAGCCCGGCTTCGCGTCTGACGCCGCAGGTCGCGGAATCGCGAGCATCGCCCCAGCGACGTCAGGGGGTGTAGTCGCTACTTGGCCGGCGCCCCGAGCAGCGCGCGGCGCAGGTCGGCCGTGGCGGTGGCTGGCACGACCGCGAGCACCTGATCGCCCGGCCGCAGCACGGTGCTCGGCTCGACGAGCTCCGTCCGTCCCTGGCGCCACACGGAGATGAGACGTGATCCCGAGGGAATCCCGAGACCGCCTGCGCGCTTGCCGGCGGCGGGAGAGCCGCCCTCGATCTGCACCTCGGCGATGACGAGCCCCTCCTTCTGGAGCTCGAGCAGGCGAACGAGGCCGTGCTCGGGCATCTCGTGCTCGACGAGACCGAGGATGTTCGTCGTGGCGCACACCGTCTGCGTGATTCCGAGGAGGTCGAAGTGCTGCTGGTTCCGCGGGTTGTTCACCCGTGCGATCGCCTTGCGAACGCCGTAGCCCTCCTTCGCGATCTGCGAGATCACCAGGTTGTCCTCGTCGTCGCCCGTCACCGCGAGCACGAGCTCGGGAGGCCGCGCGAGGCCCGCGCGCTCGAGCACGCTGATCTCGGTGGCGTCGCCGCGCATGACCACCGGGCCGAACTCTTCCTCGAGCCGCGCGAAGCGGTCGGGCCGCTGCTCGATGAGCGTCACCTCGTGACCCATCTCGAGGAGCGACCGCGCGACGTTCGAGCCGACCTTTCCGCCCCCGGCCACGAGCACGTACATCAGCTCGCCGCGCTTCGCTGGCGGGAAGCTTTTCGTGCGGTCTCGAGGAGTGCGGAGACAGCTGTCTGCGTCGGGCACACGGTTGGCAGTCCGCGGTCAGCGTAGAACTTCGCACGCGCGGGGTCGAGCACGCGAGCGACGACGGTGCCGACCTCGTACCGCTTCTGGAGCACCTGGCCGATGACGACGTTCGTGTTGTCGCCGTCGGTCGAGACGACGGCAACATCCGCATCCGCGATGCCCGCGCTCTCGAGAACCCTCGTGTCCATTCCGTGGCCGACGACGAAGCCGCCGAGCCAACCTGCACCGAGCCGCGCGAGCGCATCCTCGTTCTCGTCCACGACCGTGACGTCCCAGCCGTCCGCGGCGAGCTCCTTCGCGACCGCGGATCCGACCCTTCCGCACCCGATGACCACTCCCCTCACGGCGCGTCAGCCTACTCCTCGAACACGCCGTCGGGAAACGCCACTACCAGGACTTCACAAGGCGCCTTGCGAAGGACGAAGTCGACCGTGGGCGAGAAGAAACGAGATTGGCGGCGCCAGCGCGGCGACGAGCCGAGCACGATCACGTCAGCTCCTCGCGCTGCTGCCTCGTCGACGATCGCGTAGCCGATCGATCGCGCTCGCACGACATCCGTCTGGACCACGACGCCCTGGTCCTCACCGAGAAGCCTCGCCTCCTCGAGGGACGTCTCCACACGCGCGGCCACGTCGGGCGGCAGCGGTCCTTCGAGCTCGAACTGGCGCGGCACGCGAACCACGGTGATGGCCTCGATCGCGGCGTCGTGCTCCTTGGCGAGCGCGATCGCGGTCGCGACCATCTCCTCGCCGATGTCTCCGAGCTTCATCGGTACGAGGATGCGCTTGTAGTCCGCCCCGCGTGGGAGCTCCGCCACACGATCGACGTGCTCGAGCAGGCCGCGCCGCCGCGTTCGGCGGACCGCTCCGAAGACGAGCAGGCCGAACAGGAGCCACGCGGAGCCGACGTAGCGGGCACCCTCGTGAGTGACCATGGCCAGCACCCAGATCGCCGCAGTGAGGGGAGCGCCGACGAGCGCCGCGACGGGAACCGACGCTCCCCGCAGCCGAACGTTCGGGCGCACGCGGAACGGTCGTGCCAGCGCGGGCTCGCTCATCCGTAGACGGATCACGGCCAGCTGGGCGGCGGTGAACGCGATGAGGACTCCGAACGAGTAGGTGGCCGCCAGGAACGCCGGGTCTCCGTCGGCCGCGAGCTCGGTGACGACGATGAGGGCGATCCCGAGTGCCGCCGCGATGAGAACCGCCTCGCTCGAGACGAGGGCGCGCCGCTCGAGGCGCGCGAACTCGTGGGGGAGCCCACCGTGCCCGGCCAACGAGTAGGTGAGGCGCGTGATCCCGGACACCGAGGTCGTCGCCGCAGCAACCAGGATCAACGCACCGGAGAGGCCTACGACGATGCGGAGCCCCCGAACCATGGCCTCCGGCAACTCGCCCTCGAACGCCGTCGCGATGCCGACGAGCGGCGCCTCGAGCCACTCGTCGCCGAGCGCCGTCGTTCCGCCGGTCGTCGGATACGCCGAGAGCCCGATGGCCGCGATCAGCACGGTGACGACGACCACGAGACCGATCGCCGAGAAGAGCGAGCGCGGCAGCGTCCTCCCCGGCTCGCGGGTCTCCTCTGCGAGGTTCGCCACGGTCTCGAGCCCCGTGTACGCAAGCATCGCAAGCGGCAACGCGAACGCGACGTCGCTCCAATCCTGACCCGACGCGAATCCGAACCCTTGGGTGAGCGCATCGGGCGAGAGCACGAAGGCCAGTCCGAACACGACGAGCGTGCCTTGCACGACGAGGTCGAGGAGCGCGATGCCGAGCGCGCCGGTCCGGAGCCGTGTTCGCCGGGCGAGCCGCACCGCCGCGATTCCCGCGATCAACGAGCAGCCGACGACCGCATCCCACGGCTCCCGGCGCAGCGTCGGCGCCGAGATCGTCTCCGAGAGGTAGTGCGGGACGAAGAGCGCCGACAGTGCCATCACGATGAGGAAGTCGAGGAACAGGACCCACCCCGTGACGAAGCCGGCGAGATCGTTGAAGGCCCGCCGGACGAACGTCGCGGCTCCCCCCGTCTCGGGGATCGCGGCGGTCCCTTCCGCATACGAGAGCGCCACCACGAAGAAGAGCGCGCCCGTGAGCAGCAGGACGAGTGGCGTCAGGCCGAGAGCCGCCGCGGCGACGATTCCGAGCGCGATGTAGAGCGAGGATGCGATCTCGCTGTACGCGATCGCGAAGAGCGCCGGAGCGTCGAGGACGCGCTCGAAACCGCGGAGCTTACGGGCCATCGACCGTCACCGTCTCCGCTCGAGCGTGAGCCGGGCGACTCCGAGCGCGATGAAGAGGCCGCCGAGGACGAAGCCGACGACCCCACCTCCCTCGGCCGCGGTCCGGACGAGGAGCACGACGCCGATCCCCACGAAGACGACCGAGAAGATCACGACCGCCCAGCGGTAGAGCGTCACGATGCCCCCGACGCCGTCACGAGGACGCGGCACGAGGCGTGCTTGAGGACGTAGTCGACGGTCTTTCCGAACACGGCGGCCTGCGCACCCGTCAGACGGCGCCTCGGAGAGCCGATGACGATGATCTCGGAATCGCGCGCCTCGGCCTCGGCGACGATGGCCCTTGCAGCCGAGCGCGCACGCTCCAGCCGGCCCACGACTCGTACGCCATACGAATCGCCGACAGCGACGGCCTCGTCGAGCTCCCGGTTCGCCTGCGCCTCCAGCTCCGGCGAGACGTCTGCAAGCTGCTGCTCGAGCGGAACCTCGACGACGCTCAGCGCCACGATGCGCGCGCCGTGCTCGGCCGCGAGTCGACAGGCGACGTCCATGGCGTCGTCCGACGGCCGGCCGACGGTGACCGGCACGAGCAGCCGCCGATACTCGAGCGCGAGCGCAGGGCCGAACGCGGGTGGAGCCTTGATCGTCGCCCGCAGCGGCTCGCGCACGATCCACTTTCGGTACACGATGTAGACGGTGAATCCGATCGCGAGCCAGGCAAGACCTGCGTACCTCGTCTCCGGCGTCTGCACGACGACCACGATCCACGCGAGCCCGGTTCCGAGAGCACCGATGAGCGCGAAGAGCGGCCAGTCGACCCCGAACAGCCGGATGTTCGGTCGTCCCCGGAACGCCAGCTCCTCGTCACGACCTCGGTACCGGAGCACGACGAGCGCGACGTGCGCGATCGTGAACGAGAGCATCGCGCCGAACGAGTACATCGTCCCGAGGAAGTCGACCTGGCCCGGGAGCAAGGTGAGGATGGAGACGAACCCCGCGAACACGACGAGCGAGAGCCAGGGCGTCTTCAGCTTCGGGTGCAGCCGGCGGAAGGTCTCGGGCAGCTGCCGGTACCCCGCCATCGCGTAGGTGATCCGCGAGGCGCCGATGACGCCGGCATTCGTGGCGATGAAGAGGATGGTGGCAGCGAGCACGCCCACGTAGATCTCGAGAGCGTCCAGGAGCCACGCCTGCTCGATGCCGAGGTTCTGGACGACGCCGAGAATCGGATCGTTCGCGAAGCCCCCTTCCTCGGGCGGCAGGCCGAGCTTCGTCACGTACTCGCCGTCGACCTGCTCCACGGGCAGCGCCGAGAGCGCGATCGCGGGCAACGTGAAGTAGATGGCGAACACCGCGACGGCCGTGTAGAGGTACGAGCGCGGCACGTTCCTCACCGGATCGCGCGCCTCCTCCGCGAGGTTCGAGACGGTCTCGATCCCCGTGTACGCGATCATCCCCACGGGGATCGCGAGCGCGAACTGGCTCCAGGTCGGTGCGGTGCCCCAGATGACGTTCTCCGTGAGCGTCTCGGGGCTGAAGATCAAGGCGAACCCGAGGATCACGAGCAGCACCTGCGTCGAGAAGTCGATGACGGAGAGCGAGATGTTCAGTCCCGCCGACTCCTTCACCCCGACGACGTTGATCGCGACGAGGATGGCGATCACGAACGCGCCGACGATGATGTCCCAGGGGTTGGCCCGCAGCGGCTCCCAGAAGATCGAGAGGTAGTGCGGCACGAAGAACGCCGAGATCGAGATCGTGATCACGTAGTTGAGCATCTGAGCCCAGGCGGCCCCGAAGCTCACGACCTCGTTGAACGCATGCCGCGCGAAGCTGGACGACCCCCCGGCCTCGGGGAAGCGGACCGTGCCCTCCGCGTACGTGAGCGTGGTACAGGCGAAGATGAGGCCCGCGATGACGAAGACGAGCGGCGTCAGCCCCAGTGCGAACGCCGCGGTAACGCCCAACGCGTAGTAGATCGAGGAGCCGACGTTGCCGTAGACGGTCGCGAAGAGCGCGGGCGCGCCCAGCACGCGCTCGAGCTCGACCTCACGCCTCCGATATCGGCGCCCGGGCACGGCGGCGAAGCCTACTCCTGCCGACAGCACGAAGAGCCGGCTCGTCTTCCCGCGCTGACGACGGACCCCTACAACGTCTCGAGCGAGCCGCGATGACGGCCCTCGTACTCGAAGAATCGGAAGAGCGCGTACGCCGCAACGGCATACACAGCGCCGATCAGCGCCTCTGTGGCCACGAGATCGGACACGTCCGCCAGCGATGCGCCGTCGGAGATCTCACGTGCGGCCTCGATGCCGTGAGTCATCGGCAGCTTGGTGGCGATCCACTCCAGCCAGCCAGGGAGCTCGTCGACGGGGATGTTCACGCCGCAAATGAGAAGCATCAGGAAGTAGACGAGGTTGGCCGCGAAGAAGACATCCCGGGCGCGCAGCCCGATCGAGCCCACCAGCATCCCCAGCGCGGTGCAGGAGGCGACCGTCACCGCGACGACAGCGGCGAGCGCGGGCAGGCTCCCCGGCGCGGGGCTGAAGTCGAGGAAGAGCCAGCCGACCGCGAAGCCGAAGGCGGACACGACGAGCCCGTTGGCGATGAAGGGCAGCGCGCGTCCCCCGAACAGCGCCAGCCGGTTCGCCGGTGTCGCGAGCAGAGACGAGAGCGTCCCGTACCACCGCTCGTTCGCGATCCCCATCACCATGCCGTAGATCCCGGCCATCGCCGACACCTGCACCGCGTTCCCCACGATGAAGAAGTCGTCGTCGCGGTTCGTCGCATAGCGGCCGAGGTACGTGAAGAAGAGGATCTGGAAGAGCGGGCTTCCGAGCATCGTCGTCACGTAGAGGCCGGGCCGTATCCAGTTGAAGAGCGCGCGGTACGAGATGCGACCCCCCACGAAGAAGACCCGGAGGGCGGCGGTCACGTCAGGGAGAGGGTCGCCTTCTCGCGGGCGAGCCGCTCGAAGTTCTCGAGGAACACGGCGCCGAGGGCGAGGTAGACGGCGCCCAGAAGAGCGCACATGCCGATCGCCGGCCAGACCTGACCCCCACCGAGGGCGGCGTTGCGCAGCGCCTCGATGCCCCAGGTAGGGGCGAGCACCCAGGAGATCCACTCGACCCATCCGGGAAGGAGCGAGAGCGGCACGAGCAACCCGGTGACGAGCCAGACCGGGTACTCGAGCAGGTTCGAAAAAGCGTTCGCGTTGCGATAGAGGACAAACGTCGAGGCGAGAAGCAGCCCGAGCAGTCCGAGCGACAGAATCGTCACGGGGAGCGCCAGGGCGAAGAGCCAGGGCTGGTCCAGCTCGAGGGGCATCCCGAAGAAGAGCCGGCCCCACATGAGCGTCGCCACGATCGAGTAGAGCCCGATCGAGGCAGTGGCGACGGTGAGCGGCAGCATCACCCAGAGAAATCGGGCCGGGGCTGCCACACAGATCTCGAGCGTCCCCTGCCACCGCTGCCACTGGATCGATCCTCCCGATCCGAAGAGGGTCGAGGACCAGATACCCATCAGCCCGGCCCCGAGCGCAACGTAGAGCAACGTCCCCTCCTGCTGGCCGGACTCGAACATGAAGAAGGCGATCGAGGCGAAGATGATCGGCTGCAGGATCGACGTCAGCAGGAAGAACGAGGAGGTCGAGAGGCTCTTCAGATGGAAGAGCCAGGAGACCCACATCAACCGCGCCAACTGCACCCCTCACTCCTCCGCCACGAGCGCGACGTACGCATCCTCGAGCGTCGGCTCACGCGCCGACACGCGCCCGACCGTGGTGCCGTCGAGGCTGGCGAGGATGGCTGCAGTCAGCTCGACGTCGGACGCCGACTGGACGATGAGCACCTGAGCCTGCTCGCGCTCCTCGACCGACACCGACCTCACGCCGGGGAGCGAGCGAACCCGCGCCAGTGCGGCGTCGTCGATACCGAACGTCTCCACCTCCACGACGTGACCCTCGGCAACCTGCGACTTGAGCTCTCCCGGTGTCCCCTCGGCCACGATCCGGCCCTTGGCGATCACGGCGATGCGGTCGCACAGAGCGTCCGCCTCGAACATGTAGTGCGTCGTCAGGAGGACGGTCTTCCCGCCCTGGGCGAGCGCGGCGATCAGCGCCCGTAGCTCACGGGCGCCCACCGGGTCGAGCCCGATCGTGGGTTCGTCGAGGAACAGCACGGGCGGGTCGTGCAGGAGCCCGCGGGCGACATGCAGTCGCTGCTTCATCCCCCGGGAGTAGCCCTCCACCCGCTCCCGCTCGCGCCCCTTCAGCGCGACGAGCTCGAGCAACTCGTCGATTCGCCGCCCCTGGATGCGCGCCTCGACCCCGTAGAGCTCCGCGAAGTAGCGGAGGTTGTCGAGCCCCGACAGCCGTTCGTAGAGGCCGCGCTCCCCGCCGAAGACGTAGCCGATGTGCCGACGTACCCACTG
>DATIBA010000139.1:0-3357 GCA_035457765.1 Gaiellaceae bacterium | reverse complement strand
GGCAAGTGCGTCTCGAAGCTCGCGAAGGAGCAGGGCTCCTCGTCCTGAGCTCCAGAACCGCAGCGGTCGGCGGCACCGGTTGCGGCGGTAGGGGGAAGAGAGACGAAGGAGGTCGAGAGACCTCCTTCGTCGGTTCTTGGGTCAGATCCGTACGACCTCCTAGAGACGCGTGGGGTCTGACCCGCTCAGACCCGCTCGGAGAGGAATTGGGGTCTGAGCCCCAGTATTGGCTCCCCGGGTCGACCGAAGGCTACGGAGGCGTCAGGGGCTCCCAGCGCGGAAGCGTGAGCTTCAGCGTGGTGGGGCCGCCCGGCGCGCTCACGAGCTCGAACGTGCCGCCCACCATGCGGACTCGCTCGCCGATGCCGACGAGGCCGAGCCGGCCGCGCTCCGCAGCCTGGGCCAGCGCGCGTTCCACTTCGAAGCCCATGCCGTCGTCGACGATCTGGAGCTCGATCGCGCTGCGTCGCGCGCGGACCCGCACCGACACGGTCGTCGCGCCCGCGTGCTCGCGAACGTTGGCCAGCGCCTCCTGGATCGCGCGGAAAACGGTGATGCGCTGAGCCGACGAGAGCGAGTCCGGATCACCACGAATCTCGAGCTCGGCGCGGACGCCCGAGCGCTCGGAGAAACCGTCGACCTCGCGATGCAGGATCTCGCCGAGCGGTCGGCTGATGACGCTCTTCGTCTCGAGCGAGTGGGCGATCTCCCGAAGCTGCCGGTCGAGCTCGACCAGGCGCAAGGAGAGATCGTCGAAGCGCCCGTGCGCCTGCTCTCGGTACTCGTCGAGTACGAACGGGTACACCTGCTGCTGCAGAAGCTGGACGTCGGCGGCGAGCGCCAGCACGTCCTGGATCGGGCCGTCGTGCAGATCGAAACCGAGACGCATCAGGCGCCGTTCCGCCGACGCGACGAGCGTTCGCTCGCGGGTAGCCGAATGCTCGAGGAGGTACTCGCGTTCGATGAGGGGGCCCAGCGCTGCGGCGGCTTCTGTGAGATAGGCGTCTGCGACGTCCGGCTCGGCCGACCCGAGATGCCCGACGAGCGCCGCATACGCCTGACCGAAGCGGAGCACGGGAATCGAGCGCAACTGCGACCCGCCGAGGAGAGAGAGGCGCGAGCGCCGGCGAAGGGTCGCCTTCGCCTCGGCGCGCACGCGTCGTGGCGGGCGTCCGTCGGTGCCGACACTGGTGATGCACTCGATTCCGTCCGACCGGTGAGTCCATAGAGAGACGTCCGTGAGCACGTCGAAGCCGAGCAACAGCCCGAGCTGGATCTCGACGGCGACGAGCGGCGGCAGCTCGAGAAGCCTCGGGTTTCGGACCGTCTCGCTGAAGAGCACGTAGCGAGCCGCGGAGAGGGGCAGCGCGCACGCCTCGGCGACGGCCGCGGCCGCGCCGCGTACGTCGGCCTCGTCGAGCTCGAGCGCCGCAGCCAGCTCGATGACCGCAGCAGCTGCGTACCAGACCGAGGCGAGCCCGTCACCGACCTCGTCGTCCCCGTATCCGTTCCGAATGCTGCGGGCATCGACGAGAACCGACTCGAGAACGGGACGGAGCTCGTCGGCGCAGCCTTCGAGGAAGTACGAGTGGAGGCGGACGAGTCGCTCCTCGGGCTCGCGCTGGGACGAGCGCCCGGTCTCCTGGTGCGAGCGCGGAAGGGGGACCGGCTTCCCGGCTTCGAAGTGCGTGCCTGCCTCAGACGTCATCGGTGCTCTTCCTCGACCCGGACTCGTTCATGCTCCGAGGCACTCCTCCTCCCCTCGGGCATCCTACGGCTTCCGGCCACTACCCGCGGACGGTGGGCGTGGCACCGGCGACGCGCTCGGACAGCAGTCGCTCGACGTCGAGGAGGAGCTCTTCGGTCTCGTTCCAGCGATCGAACACACGGATGCCCCCCGGGCTCTTCCCACCGGTCTCGGCCGCGATCACGATCGGCACCTCCGGACGTCGCGCCCGCGCCGCGTTGGCCGTACGCAGGGCCTCTGCGATCGCCTCGCCGCCGTCGAGGACGGCAAGATCGAGCTCGGGATCGAGAATGGCGTCCGGGAGACGTTCGGGCGTCGTGAGCTCCTCGACCTCGAAGTCGCGTCCACCGAGCAGGAATCGCGCGAGGCGTACGAACCGGGGGTCGCGGCTCGCCACCAGCACTCTCGCCCGCGGCTCCGCGTCATCACCGTCCCAGGTCGCCGCGGCTCGATCCGCACGGGCGTCCATGGCGCTGCGCGATGCCCAAGCGACTCGGTCGCCGACCTCGAGGCCACGGCGATAGCACTCGCCTGCGGCGAGCTCGACGACCTCGCGAGCACCGCGACACGACACGGTGCGCCAGGCGCCGATCTCTGGCTCGATCTTGATGACGACCTGGTCGGCATCGAGGAATACCGCATCGATGGGGAAGCGCATGAACGCGGTGTGGATGCTCCAGCCCGGGCGCAGGACCATGCCTTCGCCTTGACGGAGGTACTTGCGACCGAGGAGCCCGCGCATGCGCCGGTGCGCGCGATCGGCCACGACGACACGCTCGCAGACGATCCGACCATCCTCTCGGCGGAGCGTCAATGTCGCCATGGCGGTGCCCCTTCAGGTGATGCTGCGCCACCTGTGGCGCGCGAAAAGCGAGCGAGAACAGGACGCAAGGAGTCCCAATACGTGACGTATTGGGACGACTCAGGACGCATTGTCGCGAAGCTTTGCAGCCGCCCACAGGTGATCGACCGCATCGCCTGAAGGGGCACTACCCCAGGGCGTTGACGATGTTGATCATCATCGGCGTCAGGATCACGACGAACAGCGCCGGGAAGATACAGAAGATGAGCGGGAAGAGCATCTTGATGGGCATCTTCTGAGCCCGCTCCTCCGCCGCTGCCCTCCGCCGCTTGCGCATCTCGAGCGAGAGGTTGCGCATCGTCGCGCCCATGGAGACGCCGAGCCTCTCGCCCTGCGTGAGCGCGCGCACGAAGATCCGCATGTTCGGCGCATCGGCACGCCGTCCGAGGCTCTCGATCGCCTGGTTCACCGAGAGTCCCATTCGCTGCTCCTGGAGCGTGAGTCGGAGCTCCTGCCCAAGCGGGTCGGACATGGTCTCCGAGGCGACGCGCATCGACGCGAGAATTCCGAGGCCGGCCTCGATCGTGACGACGAGCAGGTCGATCATGTCCGGCAGCTGCTTGTCGATGCGATCCATCCGCGACCGCCGCTTGAGCTCGACGTAGTAGACCGGTGCGTACCATCCCGCCGCGGTCATGCCGATCGCCGCGGCGACGGCGAGGAAGATCGAGTAGCCCATCGCCGGAACCACCCACAGCGTCATCAGACAGAACGCGGCGGCGGAGAGGCACTGATACCCGAGGACCTT
>DATIBA010000138.1:0-5483 GCA_035457765.1 Gaiellaceae bacterium | reverse complement strand
CACTACAGTCAGTGAAGGACGTCCTGCGGCCCTGACATGACTCTTCCTACCTTTCTCGGCGTCGGGGTCCCGCGGGCGGGGACGACCTGGCTGCACACGTGCCTCGCGAGCCATCCAGACGTGTACATGCCCGTCCGCCGGAAGGAGATTCGGTTCTTCGATCGTCACTTCGAGCAGGGGCTCGAGTGGTACGAGGCGTTCTTCTGCTCCGACGACGAGGCCGCGTCCTACCGGGCGATCGGCGAGATCTCACCGCAGTACCTCTACGACGAGGCCTGTCCCACCAGGATCGCGTCGACGCTCCCCGGGGCGCAGCTCCTGCTCATGCTGAGACACCCCGTCGACCGGGCGTACTCGAACTACGGCTTCACGGTGCAGCGGGCGAAGTACCGGGCATCGTTCGACGAGTTCCTCGAGGCGCGCCCGAGCGTGCTCGAGCGCGGGTTCTACAGCCGCTACCTGAAGCGATTCCTCGAGTGTTTCGAGCGAGACCGGATCCACGCCCTCGTGTTCGAGGAGACGTTCGCGGATCTCGAGGCGGCGAGAGAGAGCCTGGCCGATTTCCTCGGTCTCGATGCGACCACGTTTCCCGCCGATGCAGGGGCGAGCCAGGTGAATCGGAGCAGCGTGCCGTCGCTCGGTGCGGTCTCCGGCCTTGCGGTGAAGACGGGCCGCCGGCTCCGGCGCCTGGGACTCGAACCCGCGGTCGACGTGGCGCGGCGACTCGGCATCCAGAAGGTGATCGCCAGAGGGAAGCCGCTGCCACCGATCGACCAGGACGTGCGAGTCGAGCTCTCGAAGGCCTACGAGGACGAGTTCGACGAGCTCGAGCGACTCCTGGGCATCGACCTCGCGCTATGGAGGACGTAGCTGCGCCGCTGACGTTGCAGCAGACTGTTGTTGACTGGGGAGGAGGACGAGTGGTACGGCACCACGGGCGCTGTTCCCGCAAAGATCTCGCGGCGCTCGAGCTGGCTACGGTGAAGGCATGACGAGCGGCGACGGATTCGACGAGATCGACCGGGTGGGGAGCGGGGGCGGCGGCAGCCTCCGCACGCGCGCCGCGAAGGGTGTGTTCTGGACCGCCACGGGCGCCTGGGGCCGCCAGCTCGCGCTCTTCCTCGTCATCGCGATCCAAGCGCGTCTCCTCGAGCCCACCGACTTCGGGCTCGTGGCGTTCGCGGCCGTGTTCGTCGGATTCACCCACATCATCGCCGACGAGGGGCTCGCCGACGCGCTCGTTCAGCGAAAGGAGCTGGAGCGAGCGCATCTCGACGCCGCGTTCTGGACGACCGTCGGGTTCGCGGTCGTCCTGACGGTGATTCTCGCGGCGCTGGCCGTTCCCATCGCGTCGCTGCTCGGGGACGAAAGACTGGCCCCGGTGCTCGTCGTGCTCTCGCTCTCGATCCCCATAGCGAGCACGAGCGTCGTCCAAAGAGCACTTCTCACGCGCGAGCTGAAGTTCCGTTCCCTCGCGCTGCGAAGCCTGTGCGGAGTCACGGTCGGAGGCATCTGCGGCGTGATCGCGGCGTTCTCCGGGCTGGGAGTCTGGAGCCTAGTCATTCAGAACATCGCCGGAGTCACGACGGGGACGCTCGTACTCTGGCGGGTCACCGACTTTCGCCCGCGGCTCACCTTCAGCTACTCCCACTCCCGCGATCTGCTCGGATTCGGCAGCAACGTCGTCGGCTTCCGGTTGCTCATCTACTTCACGAGGTGGGCCGACGAGCTCCTCATCGGCGCGTTTCTCGGCCCCGCCGCGCTCGGCTTCTACACGGTCGGGAACCGCATGCTCCGGATGCTGATCCAGGTGACGAGCAGCCTTATCGACCGCGTCTCCTTCCCGCTGTACTCGCGCCTGCAGGACCAGCCCGCTCGCCTCAGGGCCGCGTTCTACAAGAGCACGTCCTTCGCTTCGCTCATTGCGTTCCCGGTCTTCCTCGCCACCGTGGTACTCGCTCCGCAGATCGTCGAGCTGTTCTTCGGTCCGAAGTGGGCCGACAGCATCCCGGTGATGCAGATCCTCGCGCTGTTCGGCTTGATCCAGGTGCTCACGTACCTGAACGGGACGACCATCAAGGCGCTCGGCAAGCCAGGCTGGCTGGTCGTCATCGTGGGCATCACGGCGGCCCTGAAGGTCGGTGCGTTCCTCGTCGCAGTGCAGTACGGGCTCATCGCAGTGGCGGTCGCGGCGACGTGTGTCGGCTGGATCGTCGCGCCGCTCTACTACTGGGGGGTGAAGAGACTCGTCGACATCAGCCTCTCGGAGTACTGGAGGAGCCTGCAGGTGCCCGTCATCGGCTCGATCCTGTCGGCCGCGACGATGCTCGGCTTTCGCTACGTCCTCGAGGACGCACGCCCCCTCGTCGTGCTCGTGATCGCCGGCTCCGCGGGCGCTGCCGTCTACTACGTGGCCGTGCGCCTGCTCGCGCCACCCCTCGCCGGCGAGGTTCGCGACCTCGTCGCTCGCGGTCTGCCATCTCGGGGCCTCGGTCGCCCGAAGAAGGTTCTCACGGAAGGAGACTCGTGACGCTTCCCACCTTCATCGTCATCGGCGTGGCCAAGGGCGGGACGACGTCGCTCTACCGCTACCTCGACCAGCATCCCGAGGTCTTCATGTGCCCGGACAAGGGGCCGAACTACTTCGGCTACGAGGACGCGACGAACTGGCAGTGGCACGAGGAAGGCGAGCCGCCGCTCCTTCGTCACTTCAAGGTCTCGACGCTCGAGGAGTACGAGGCGCTGTTCGAAGGCGTCACACGGGAGCACGCGGTCGGCGAGGTGTCCCCGCAGTACTTCCGCTGCCCTACCGCGGCTCGCCGAATCCACGACGTGGTCCCGGACGTCAGGCTGGTCGCCAGTCTCCGGAACCCGGCGGATCGCGCGTTCTCGGGCTTCTTGATGCGCACGCGGCGCGGCGAGACGGTCGCCGACGCCCACGTCGAGCTCACCGCCGAGTCGAGCCACGTGAAGGAGGGCTTCTACTACACGCGGATGAAGCGGTTCTACGACGTCTTCGACCGCGAGCGAGTCAAGATCTACCTCTTCGACGAGTTCAGGAAGAGTCCGGGCGATGTCGTCAGGGACCTCTTCGGCTTCGTCGGCGTCGACCCCGGCTTCGTCCCCGACACGACGGTGAAGCACAACCCGGCGAACATCCCGAAGAGCGCCTGGTTGAACCGGGTCCTCTATCAGCCTCGCGTGATCCGCGTCGCGAAGGCAGTGCTGCCGGCGCGTCTGGAGAAGACCGCCAAGCGACTGCGCCAGCGCAATCTCAGCCCCCCGCCCAGCTTCCCGTCCGACCTCCGCGCCAAGCTGCTCGACTTCTACCGCGACGACATCCTACGGCTCGAGGAGTTGATCGACCGGGATCTCTCGGTGTGGTTCGAGCCGCTGCCCACCCGCTAGTCCTCAGTCCAAGAGAGGTTCGAACCTCGATCCCTGCAGGACAGCGCGCACCTGGTCGTAGTTCTCGACGACCTGCTGCTGGCGGCCGGTCCTCGTCTTCAGGATGTTCGACTCCGGGAGACCGGTGTCCCCCGGCAGACTAAGGAACTCTCGAACCCGGTCGAACTGCGCCGGGTCGGCGACGAGATCCTCGTACCCCACCTCGATGTGCTTCAGCCGCGCCAGCCGCAGCACGGTTCGTCCCGCCGAGTGCTTCAGCTCGAGCTTTCGCAGATCCCGCACGAGCCTCTCGGTGTTCAGCGCGACTCTGACGCCGGACGGCCGGTCTTCCGCCGAGAGGATGTGAGCCTTCCCGATCTCGTTCTTCACCGCGAACGAGATGAGCACGTCGAGGTGGTTTCGACGGACGAGGTGGACGACCCGAATCCGTTTGCGGATCAAGTACGCGAGGATCTCGGGATATCGGCGCAGCTGCGAGTACATGAGCTTGAAGCCGATCGTCCCCTCGCCGCCGTACAGCGCTGCGAGGTAGCGGAAGACCGACAACGGCCGTACGGAGCCGTGGGTCTCCTTCGACTCGACGTATCGCGGGATCGAGAAGTCCGAGTCCCAGCGCGTCTCGGGTGAGCGCGACCGCGGGAGGAAGAGCTCGCCCTGCGCGGACACGCCGTCGAGCGCGTTCAGGACGCTCATGAGCCACGTCGAGCCCGAGCGCTGGGTCGTGAAGACGACGAAGTGGGTCGGTGGTTCCGAAAACACACTCCAGACGATACGCACGATCACCGCCGGCGCTCTCGGCTCGGCATCGCGGCGTCGGGGTGCCTGCACGTTGCGGAAATCCGGTATGGCGTTTGTGTGTTAAATGTAAGGAATTTGAAAAGGTCGGTTTAGGTCCCACGGGTAGCGGACTAGGGTCGCCCGATCAACTGACAGCGACCTGACGGTAGGGGCTTGGGGAGGTCCCTAGCGGGGCGTTGCGTCATGGGTCTCGGCGATGGACGGCTCGAATGAGCCAGCCGAACGAAGTACCCATTCCGGGGTGTTTGCCTCATGCGCTGCGCCGGCATCGCCGACGGTGACGTCGAGCGGTGAACCGCAACACCGCTCAGCAAAGGAGGTCAGAGGATGAAGTTGCTATTCGCGCTCGTTGGCTCGGCACTTCTCACGATCGGCGTCTCCATCGCTCTTGCCGCCGGCTCGACGACCAGCGCAACGACGGAGACCGCGGCCGGCGTGTTCATCGTGAACTGTCCGTTCTCGCATCGAAAGCAGGTCGACCCGATCATCACCCCAGGGCCGTCAGGGACGAAGTCGGCGCACATGCACGACTTCCTCGGAAATCGCTCGATCGACTCGAACTCCACGTACGCGTCGGCGAGCGTGGCCGCAACGACGTGCAGCCTCTTGGGCGACAGGGCCGGCTACTGGGTTCCGACTCTCGTTGCGCCGAACGGGGCGTACATAACGCCGAGGAGAGCTCTCGTCTACTACCGGAACAAGCCCGTGAAGTACGGGACGACGAACGCCTTCCCGCCCGACTTCCGCGTTGTCGCGGGAGGGGTCGGGACGAGCACGCAGTACGTCGGCTGGAGCTGTGAGCAGGACGCCAAGAACCTGGTCGCCGTTCCTCCGAGCTGCGGGTCGTCGCTCCTCGTGCTGCACGTGAAGTTCCCGAACTGCTGGAACGGCGTGAGCACCGACTCGTCGAACCACCGCAGCCACGTGACGTACCCGACGAGCTCGAGCACGTGCCCGTCGACCCATCCGGTGAAGGTTCCGGAGATCTTCCTGCACGTCCGCTACCCGCCCGGCCACAGCGGGTCCGGGTACAGGCTCTCGGACGGAACCCAGACGCCGCATGCGGACTTCTGGAACACGTGGCAGCAATCCAAGCTCGTGCAACTCGTCAACGATTGCCTGCGCGCAGGCAAGAACTGCGGGCAGGTGAGCGGCTAGCCAGGCCAATGCATCCCCCAGGCTCCGGTTAGCCAGGCTTTCACCGGGCTCCCCCCAAAAACCCCCAGCGAGCCGGTGAGAGCTCTGTCGGGATCGGCGCCCCGCCGCCAGGCCGGGCG
>DATIBA010000137.1:0-2787 GCA_035457765.1 Gaiellaceae bacterium | reverse complement strand
TCGTCATCGAGACGGCCGCTGGTCGAGTCGTTCATACGGGCGACTGGAAGCTCGACCACACGCCGGTGGACGGTCTCAAGACCGACGTCGGCACGCTCGCGGAGCTCGGCAACCGCGGCATCGACCTCCTCCTCGGCGATTCGACGAACGCCGAGCGGCCGGGAATGACAGGCTCCGAGCGGCTCGTCGGCGAGGCGTTCCGTCAGCTGATCCCGCTCCGGACGGGACGGATCGTCGTCGCGTCGTTCGCCTCCAACATCCACCGCGTGCAACAGGCAGCCGAGCTCGTCGACGCCGAGCCGGAGGACGATCCGCTGCAGCTCGGGCCGTTCACCGTCGAGCTCGTGCGAGTGGCGCACTCCATTCCGGACTCGGTCGCGCTCGTCATCGAGACGGCCGCTGGTCGAGTCGTTCATACGGGCGACTGGAAGCTCGACCACACGCCCGTGGACGGGCTCAAGACCGACGTCGGCAAGCTCGCCGAGATCGGAAACCGCGGAGTCGACCTCCTCCTCGGCGACTCGACGAACGCAGAGCGACCCGGGAACACCGGCTCCGAGCGGCTCGTCGGCGAGGCGTTCCGCACGCTCTTCCCGCTGCGCACCGGGCGCATCCTGGTGGCGTCGTTCGCGTCGAACATCCATCGCATGCAGCAAGCGGCGGACGTCGCCGTGGAGTGCGGCCGAAAGGTGACGGTGATCGGCCGCTCGATGCGCAAGAACCTCAACATCGCCCGGAACCTCGGCTACGTCTCGCTTCCGGAAGAGGAGCTCGTCAACCCCGACGAGGCGGCACAGCTCCCGCCCGATCGCGTGCTCGTGCTCTGCACGGGCAGCCAGGGCGAGCCGATGTCCGCGCTGACACGCATCGCGTACGGGGATCACAAGGCGCTCACGATCGAGCCGGGCGACACCGTGATCATCTCCGCGAAACCTGTTCCGGGGAACGAGTTGCGCGTCCACGACTCGATCAACCAGCTCGCCCGTGCGGGCGCCGAGGTGCTGCACGAGGAGATCGCACCCGTGCACGTCTCGGGACATGCCTGCCAGGAGGAGCTGCGAACGATGCTCTCGCTCCTGCGGCCGCGGCACGTGATGCCGATCCACGGCGAGTACCGGATGCTCGCCGCCCACGCCAAGCTCGCGCGCGAGGCCGGCATCCCGGAGGAGCGGATCCTGATCGCGGAGAACGGCTCCGTCGTCGAGCTGGCGCGCGGTGGCGCACGGCTCGTCGATCGCGTGGACGCAGGGATCACCTTCGTGGACGGCTTGCGAGTGGGTGACGTGCAGGATGTCGCGCTCCGCGATCGCAGGCGCCTCGCGGACGACGGTGTCCTCATCGTCGTCACGACGCTGGCCTCGTCCGACGGAGGCGACATCGCGCCGCCCGAGCTGATCGCCCGCGGCTTCGCCGAGACGGACGAGCTACTGGACGAACTGCGCAAGGAGGCCGATCGTGTGGTGCGTGAGCTCGCAGCGGGACACGTCACCGAGATCAAGCTCCTCCAGGAGCACATCCACGACGCCGTCGGTCAGATCGTCTACGACCGGACGCGGCGCCGGCCCATGGTCCTCCCGGTCGTCATCGAGGTCTAGTCGAGCATGAGCTGGGACACGGTGATCGAGCGGAACGCGGCGAGCGAGCTTTCGGCTGCTCGGCTCGTCTCGCAGCTTCGCGCGTGCGAGGCGGCGTCGCTCGCCTTCTGCCGCCTCCTCGAGCGCTGGGGGAGGGGAGACGCCGTACCGGCGACCCCCGGCGGCCGCCAGGCGGCGCTCCGGCGTGCGGCCGACCGGGTCGAGACCGCGATCGCCGGTCTCGAGCAGCCGCTCTCGCGGTACCTCCTCGAGCTCGAGCCGGAACGCGCTGAGGGCCGGTCGTGGTACGGCGGCCCGGGCGCGGGGGAGCTCGTCGAGTGGCGACCCGTGCTCGACCGTGCAGGCGTACGCGCATGCCCGAACCGGGTGGCCGCGGTCTACCTGGAGCTCGCCGTGCTCGTCCGAGCGCTCGAGGGGCTCACGACAGCCGCCAGTCTCGACGCCGCACCCGACCGCTCGTCTCTCTGGGCCGGTCTCTTCGACCTCCGGGACACGCTTCTCGGATCCACGGTCGACGACCTGCGCGCCCTCGCTGCGTGAGACCGCGCATCGCGGTCGTCGGATCGATCAACCTCGACCTCGTCACCCGCTGCGAGCGCTTTCCGCGGCCGGGTGAGACGGTCGGCGGCGCGTCGTTCTCGCGGTTCCCGGGAGGGAAGGGCGCCAATCAGGCGGTCGCGTGCGCTCGCCTCGGCGCCGACGTGACGATGATCGGCGCCATCGGCAACGACTCGCTCGGCGACGAAGCCGTCGCCGGACTGCACGAGGCGGGCGTCTCGCTCGACCTCCTGGTGACGGACGACCCCACCGGCATCGCAGCGATCCTCGTCGACGCGGCAGGCGAGACCGAGATCGTCGTCGCCCCGGGTGCAAACGCAGCGCTCGGCACGGTCGAACTCCCCGAGCACGACGCGGTGCTCTGCCAGCTCGAGGTCCCCGACCTAGCGGTGGAGTCGGCGTGGGAGAGATGCACCGGTCTCTTCTCCCTCAACGCCGCGCCGGCACGGCCGGTTGCGGTCGATCCGGACCTCACCGTCGTCAACATCCACGAGTTCGATGCGCTCACGCGACGAGACGGTCTCGTCGCGCTGACGCTCGGTGCTGAGGGTGCGATCCTGCTCGAGGACGGAGAGGAGATCGCGCGTGCGGCTCCTCCCTCAGTGACCGCCGTCGACGGGACGGCTGCGGGCGA
>DATIBA010000136.1:0-6535 GCA_035457765.1 Gaiellaceae bacterium | reverse complement strand
TTGCTGTCCGCCGGCGACCAGCGACAGGACCCGCTCCGGCGCGTGCTGGCCGACTCCGAATGCGAGTCTTCCGCCGTACGACCGGCCGACGAGATGCGCTCTCTCGCCGGCCACCGCATCCAGGACTGCGACGACGTCCGCCGCTTGTAGCGACATCGCGTAGGCCGTGACCTCGTGCGGCCTGTCGCTCCTTCCGAGACCACGATGATCCGCGTAGACGATTCGGAACTCGTCAGGGAACTCTCGAAGGGCCTGCGCGATGTGCGACGCGCGCACGAGCTCGACCGTATCGAGAATTCCCCCGTAGAGAACGACAGGCGCGCCCGAGCCGCCGTCGTCCTCGTAATAGACGCTGCAGCCGTCCAACCCGTTCCTGGCGTACGGCACGCCGAAAGCGTAGAGCGCGTGAGGCTAGCTCTCGAGCCCGACGACGAACTCGCGCTCGCGACCCTGCCAGGTCATCTCGAGTGACGACGCCATCTTCCTCAGCAGCGAGACGATCGACGGGTTGTCGCCGCACACCGTCGCCACGAGCTCGGTGATGCCGGCTGCGCGCGCGTCGGCGGCGAGCTCGCGCGCGAGGATCGAGCCCACGCCGCGGCCCTGGTGCGCGTCCGCGACGGCGAACGCGATCTCGGCGACCCCACCGGATCGATGGAGCCGCGCGATCCCGGCCGGCGTGGACTCGCCGTCCAGGTAGCCGACGAGGACGTGATGGTTCCCGTCCGCACGGGCAAGGGCGGCCAGCTCGAGGTTCGAGAGCCGCGGCTTCGCGCCGCAGAACCGCTTCTCGCGCGAGCGGTCGCCGAGACGCTCGAAGAGTGCCGCGACCGTTTCCGTGTCGCCGTTTCGGAGCGGGCGGATCGTGAGGCCGTCGATGTAGCGCGTGTGCATGTCAGGAAGCTAACGCGCGCCATGGCCCGGAACTTCCCCGCGACGGGCCATCTTCTTGACATGGCCCGATCGGGCCAGTCAGGATGTGGGCCATGGATCAGGACATCCGGTTCAGCGAGCTCGACGGACGGCGCATCGCCTATGCCACGGTCGGGCAGGGACCGCCGCTCGTGTTCGGGGCGAAGTGGGTCTCGCATCTCGAGGAGGAATGGGACGATCCGCTCGCGAGGAGCTTCTACGAGGAGCTCGCTCAGAACCACCTCGTGGTGCGCTACGACCGGATCGGTGCAGGTCTCTCCGATCGACGACTCGACGGCCCGCCCACCGTCGAGAACGAGGCGAGTGTACTCCGGGCCGTGCTCGACACGTGCGGCGGTGCGCCGGCGACGGTTTTCGCCTGCTCGTGTGCATCCGTGGTGACCGCGCACCTGGCTGCCCGCAGCCCCGAGCGGGTGGACAAGATCGTCTTCTTCGGCAGCTACGTGTCGCGCGATGATCTCCCGGAGGCGACGCGGCAATCGCTCGTCGACTTCGTGCGCGTCAACTGGGCGCTGGCCGCGCAGATGCTCGCCGGCCTCATCGTGCCGCGTGCGAGCGGAGACGAAATCGCCGCCCTGAGTCGCTACCAGCGTCACTCGGCCGAAGCCGATGTCGCATCGGCATTCCTCGAGCTCGAGCTGACCGCCAGCGCACGGCCGTACCTCGCGAGTGTCACGATGCCCGCTCTCGTCCTCCACCGCCGCGGCGATCGCACGGTTCCCATCGGTCGCGGCCGCGAGCTCGCAGCGCTCCTTCCCAACGCGCGTTTCGTGGCCCTCGGCGGCGACTCCCATCTTCCCCACATGGACGACCAGCGCGAGCTCCAGCGAGCGCTTGCCGGCTTCCTCGACGACGCGGTCGCCATCGAGTCGAACGGCGACTCGCCCCTCACCCCGCGCGAGACCGAGGTCCTGCGCCTCGTCGCGGCCGGTCTCTCGAACCGAGAGATCGCGTCGTCCCTCGTCCTCAGCGAGCACACCGTGCACCGGCACGTTGCGAACCTCCTGCGCAAGCTCGGCCAATCGTCGCGTGCCGCAGCCGCGGCGCAGGCGACCCGCGCGGGCCACATCTAGGCGGCCCGGTGGCGATCGCGCATCCTGCCCGGCATCTCCTCCGCGCGAAGGACCTCGTCGACGCCCGCTATCGGGAGCCGCTCGAAGTCGGGGATCTGGCCCGCGCCGCGCGACTCTCGCCCGCGCACTTCAGTCGCGAGTTCCGGCGCGTGTTCGGCGAATCGCCGCACCAGTACCTGCAGATGCGCCGGCTCGAGCGGGCGGCCGCCCTCCTGCGGAACACGGATCGCTCGGTCGCGGACATCTGCCTCACCGTGGGCCTGCGGAGCGTCGGCTCGTTCACGACGAGCTTCGGTCGCACGTTCGGGATGACGCCGACGGAGTACCGTGCGGCCCATCCTCCGGCCGCGCAGCGCGTCCGCGTCCCGACGTGCGTCCAGCTCGCGTGGGCGCGTCCGGAGACAGCACGTTTGGAGAAGACGGGCGAATAGCGCCCGACTACGGTGGCCTCCGAACCGTTCGACGACCGAGGAGGTCACGATGTTGAAGCAGCTGACCCACGTCAACCAGTGGGTGCACGACCAGGACGAGGCACTCACCTTCTACACCGAGAAGCTCGGACTCGAGCTCCGGGACGACGTCACGGTGCCCGAGCTCGGGAATTTCCGGTGGCTTACGGTTGGCGTCCCCGGACAACCCGATGTCGCGATCACGCTGATGGCTGTGCCGGGGCCGCCCGTGTTCGATGCCGAGACGCAGGCGCAGCTGCAGGCGCTCGTCGCCAAGGGAGCGGCCGGCGGGCTCTTCTTCGCGGCCGACGACGTTCGCGCGACGTACGAGGAGCTCAAGGAGCGCGGAGTCGAGTTCCAGCAGGAGCCGACCAAGCAGCCGTACGGCATCGACGCGGGCTTCCGCGACCCGTCCGGCAACCAGATACGGATGGTGCAGTAGCGATGTGCGAGCCCCCTCGTCTGAACCCGATCGGCGTCGTCTGCTCACCGCTCCGCGATCGGGCGGACGCGCCGCGGCAGGGCGACGAGGGGGCACCCGACGCATGGATCGTCCTGGAGCCGTCCGTGGCGGACGCGCTCCAGGGCATCCGCGCCGGTGACGAGCTCGTCCTCCTCACCTGGCTGCACCACGCGGACAGGAACGTCCTCCAGGTACATCCGCGTGACGACGCGTCACGCCCGCTCACCGGGGTGTTCGCGACCCGCTCGTCGGATCGACCGAATCCGATCGGTCTTCATCGCGTCACCGTCCACGGCGTGGACGGTCTCGAGCTCGCGGTCGGACCGCTCGAGGCGATCGACGGCACGCCCGTCATCGACATCAAGCCGGTTCTTCGTGGCGAGCGCTGATGCCGACCGTGGAGAGGGCTGGCGGGGTTCCCTGTGTACGCTGCGACGGTGACGTTTCGCACCATCGACGAGCTCGACGTCGCACTCCGTCAGGCCGACTACCTTCCCGACCGCGGGCTTGCGACGGCCCTCTTCCTCTCGCTCGCACTCGAGAAACCCGTGCTGCTCGAGGGCGAGGCCGGAGTCGGAAAGACCGAGGCCGCAAAGGCGCTGGCGACGGCCCTCGACGCGCGGCTGATCCGGCTCCAGTGCTACGAGGGCCTCGACGTGTCGCACGCCGTCTATGAGTGGAACTACCCAAGACAGCTGTTGCACATCCGGGCCGCGCAGGAGGGGACGGTGTCGGAGGAGGAGCTCTTCGGGCCCGAGTTCCTGATCCGGCGCCCGCTGCTCGAAGCCATCGACTCGAACGACGCCGTCGTGCTGCTCATCGACGAGGTCGACCGCGCCGACGAGGAGTTCGAGGCGTTTCTGCTGGAGATCCTGTCGGACTTCCAGGTGACGATCCCGGAGCTCGGCACGGTCCGCGCGCGTCGTAAGCCGGCGGTCGTGCTTACGTCGAACCGAACGCGGGAGCTCCACGACGCGCTCAAGCGCCGCGCGCTCTTCCACTGGATCGGTCACCCGTCGCTCGAGCGAGAGGTGGAGATCGTCCGGCTCCGCGTGCCCGGCGTTCCCGAGCGTCTGGCCGAGGAGGCGGCTGCCTTCGTGCGCGGGTTGCGAGGACTCGATCTCGCGAAGCCTCCGGGTGTTGCGGAGACGATCGACTGGGCGCAGGCGCTCGCAGCGCTCGGCCGCGAGGAGATCGACGCGGAGGTCGTCGAACAGACGCTCGGCTCGATCCTCAAGTACCGCGAAGACATCGAGGCCGTGCGCGATGAGACCCTCGTCGGCCTCATCGAAGAGGCGCGCGCGACCGCGAAGACGTAATGCAGGGCACCTCGATCGTGCGCCACGTGGTCACGTTCGGCCGCGTGTTGCGCGAGGTCGGCATCGAAGTCGGTCCGGGCCGTGTTGCCGACGCCATGCGGGGACTGGGCGTCGTGGATCTCACGCGGCAGGAGGACGTCTACTTCACGCTGCGTCAGACGCTCGTCTCGCGCCACGACGAGCTCGAGCTCTTCGACCGCGCGTTCGTCGCGTGGTTCCTGCGAGGCCCCGTCGCGCCGCTCGTCAGACAGCGAGAGCGACACCGCTTTGCGGACCGGGTTGCACGGGACACTCTCGATGCGAAGCGGCAGGACGACGAGGTGTTCGAGTCCGGCGAGCCGCTCGAGCGAGGCGCCTCGGCGCACGAGCTCCTGCGCGAGAAGGACTTCGCGGAAATGACGCCCGAGGAGTTCGAGCGCGTGCGGCGTCTCATGGCCGCGATCGCGCGCACGCGACCACGGCGGACGTCACGACGTCGCGCGCCCGATCCGCGGGGCGACCGCCTCGATCTCAGGCGCCTGTGCCGCAGCTCGCTTCGCACGGGAGGCGAGCCTCTCGAGCAGCCGTGGAGAGCGCGGAAGTCGGTGCCGCGCAAGCTCGTCGTCCTCTGCGACGTCTCCGGCTCGATGGACGCGTACGCGAGGGCGCTCCTCTTCTACCTCCACGCGATCGTCGGCTCGGGCCAAGGCGTGGAGGCGTTCGCGTTCGGCACGCGGCTGACGCGTCTGACCCCGGACCTCGCCACCCGCGATCCCGAGGCGGCGCTGGCGCGTGCGACCGACCTCGCCGTCGACTGGGGAAGCGGCACGCGGATCGGCAGCTCGCTCGCGGAGTTCAATACCGTCTACGGCCGCCGCGCGCTCTCACGCGGCGCCGTCGTCGTCATCGTCTCGGACGGCTGGGAGCGTGACGACCCGGATCTGATCGGCCGCGAGATGGCGAAGCTCGCCCGCGCGGCGTACGCGGTCGTGTGGGTGAACCCCCTCAAGGGGAATCCCGAGTACCAGCCTCTCGCCGGGGGGATGCGCGCCGCATTGCCGTTCGTCGACCGGTTCCTCCCCGGCCATAATCTCCGCAGTCTCGAAGAGCTGGGAGCCGTGCTCGCCGGCATCGAAAGGAGGCACGCAGCGTGAAAGAGATCCTGCCCGAGGTCGACGCCTGGAGGAGAGACGGGGAGAAGTTCGTCGTCGCGACGGTCGTCGCGACGCGGCGGTCGGCACCGCGGCCGATCGGGGCGAGTCTCGCCATCTCCGAGTCGGGGAAGATGTGCGGCTCGGTGTCAGGCGGCTGCGTCGAGAGCGACGTCTTCGAGAACGCGCAGGAGGTGTTCGAGACCGGCGAGCCGAAGCTGCTGACGTACGGGATCGAGGACGACCTCGCCTGGAGTGTCGGGCTGCCCTGCGGCGGCGAGATCGACGTGTTCGTGGAGCGAATGGAGTGAGCGGAGCGAACTGTCCGCGAAGCAGACCAGGGAAAGGGGTCTTGGGGGAACCGGGAGGTTCCCCCAGCGGGTGCGACCGAGGGGTGCACCGATGTCGCTGATCGAGCGACTGGCAGAGCTCCGTGAGTCCGAGGAACGCGGGATCCTCTTCACCGCGGTCGAGGGAGACGGCGTCGGCACGAAGGTCCTCGTCCTCGAGTCCGGCGAGCGCGTGGGAGAGGGCCTCGACGAGGCCGTCGCGCAGTTCGACGAGCTCATCCGGCGAGGGCGCAACCGACTGCTGACGCTCGACGAGGGGACGAAGGTGTTCGCCGAGTGGTACGGCCCGCCGCCGCGGCTGTTCGTCTACGGCGCGGTCGACACTGCAGAGGCGTTGTGTCGCGGCGCGAAGCTCCTCGGCTGGCACGTGATCGTGGCCGACGCGCGCGGGAAGTTCGCGACACCCGAGCGCATCCCCTCGGCCGACGAGCTCATCGTGGAATGGCCGGACGAGGCGCTCGCGCAAGTGCAACCCGACCATCAGACGGCGATCGTGGTTCTCACGCACGACGACAAGTTCGACGAACCCGCGCTCATCGGCGCACTCCGGACGGAGGCGTTCTACATCGGCGCGCTCGGCTCTCGCAGGAATCAGGAGCGAAGGAGAGAGCGGCTGCTCGAAGCGGGCGTCGCCGAGACGGACATCGAGCGCATCATGGGCCCCTGCGGGCTCGACGTCGGCGCCGATACGCAGGAGGAGACGGCCCTCGCGATCCTCGCCGAGATCCTCGCCGTGCGCGCGCAGCGCGGGGGCGGCTTCCTCAAGGACGCGAAGCAGCGCATCCACGTCGAGGTCGAGTGACTCCGGTCGCGATCGT
>DATIBA010000135.1:0-4797 GCA_035457765.1 Gaiellaceae bacterium | reverse complement strand
TAACGTCGCGACTGCCGCGATCGCCCAGTAGATCCGCCGCCGCCGCCGGGCGCGTTGCCTCGCCTCCTCGAACAGCGCCTCGACGAGGGCCTCGATCTCCTCGCGGTTGAGCGACTCGTTCGGACGAGGCGGACGAGGCGGACGGGGTGGTGCGGTAACGCTCACGCCTGTGCTCCCTCTGCGGTCGAGCTAGTATTACTAGCACCATGCTTAGTGTCAAGGTGAACAAGGCCGATCCGACCGACCTCTACGAGCAGGTCGCTGCTGAGATCCGTCGAGCGATAGCCGACGGGGAAGCAAGACCCGGCGAGCGCCTCCCACCCGCAAAGGATCTCGCCGCGGTCCTCGGCGTCAACACCAACACCGTCCTGCGGTCGCTCCGGCTTCTGCGGGACGAGGGACTGCTGGAGTTCCGACGCGGACGTGGCATCTCGGTTGCCGGGACGCCTGAGCAAGGTGCGGTCATTCAGCGAACGAAGGAGCTCGTCGAGTTCGCCCGTCATCACGGCTACCGAGTGGACGAGCTCGTCGAGATCATCGAGAGCGTGGGCTGACGAAGACGCTTCGCGCTGCGACCCGAGGGCAGGCGAACGGGCCAAGTCTCATGGGGACACACTGGGGCCACCAGACCGACCGAGATGGGCCGAGATCATGAAGGCCACGATCAGGCCGAACAGGGCTCAGGAGAGCGGATTCGTCTCGGTGTGTCTCGGCCTGTCTGGACTCTGGCCCGAACTTCGAATCTGCGGGCGGAGGTTCGACTCCTCCCGGGGCCATCGCTCAACCAAGTAGCCAGAAACCTCAGCCGAGTAGTCAAGCGCGGGGAGGGGGCTTGCATAGCCAAAAGAGGGCAGGCACTCCGACAAGAGTCCGAGTACAGTCCGAGCCGCACGGAAGCCGTCTTGGAAGGAGAAGATCGCGTGGCCCGGTTTTGTGGGGTTCCGCGACGCACAGACGCCGCGGTTTTGGGACTGATCGCAGCCGCTGTCTCGGCACTCCTGATGGCTGGAGCTTCGGCAGCCGGAGAGGTCGCCGCGCCGCCGAGCGCCCCCATCCGCCAGGCACTGGTGTTGGACCTCGAGGAGACTGGCGTGCCCGCACCTGATGGTCTCGCCTTTACAGGTCGAAGCGACTCCTTCTATGTCCTCGACGCGGCCGCCCGGGCAGCTCCCGACGTCGTCCGCCTGACGCCGTTCGTCCGTGCGGGCTCCATGCGCGCGGGCTCCACCCACCTCACGGCCGCGGTCAAGGACCCGATCAACATGGTGTTCGACGCCCGCCGCAACCGCTTGCTGCTCCTCCCCGGCGCGAGCGACCAGATGCTCGGGGTACAGGCGCAGGCAAACGGCGACCTCGACTCAGGGCACGTCGTCCACCATGACCTGCGACGGCTCGATCTCCAAGACCCGCAGGGGATGGCGGTCGACCCCGAGAGCGGAGACCTGTATCTGCTCGACGCCGCAGGCCCGCGCATCGTGCGCGTCAGCCCGGATCCTGACGGTGGCTTCGCCCTGGGACCCGTCTCTGTGCTCGACCTCTCCCAGAGCGGAATCGCAGGCACCCGCGGACTCGCCTTCGACCCCGCCTCCCGCCACCTCTACCTGCGCGGCGAAAACACGCTCTACGAGCTGTCCGAGGCCGGGCAGACCCTCAGCGTCCGCGACCTTGCGGAGCTCGAGTTGGTCAGGCCCAACGGCATGGTCTTCGCCCCGAGCGGCGACGGCACCGACGACCCCGCCGCGCTCAGCCTGTACATGGCCGACGCAGGCGGCGGCGCCACCCAGAGCTCGGGGCAGATCGTGGAGGCGTCGCTAACGGCGCTGCCCCAGGCCGCGGCTGCCAACTTCACCTCGTCGCTCGTGAACACGGTGGACATGGCTCGGTGGAATCCGCCGAGCCCAGACCCTTCGGGCATCGCGTACATCGCGTCCCGGAACCGCCTTGTCATGTGCGATGGCGAGGTGGAGGAGACGGTCAGTGGCATCACCCACTTCCAAGGCGCAAACGTGTGGGAGTTCACTCTGGGAGGGAGTGTCACCCGCACGGCCAACATCTCCAAGGTCGCTCCGACATTCGTCCCGATGACGAACGAGCCAACGGGGATCACCTTCAACCCCACCAACGGCCACTACTACGTCTCGGACGACGGCCTGAAGGAGGTCTTCGACCTGAATCCGGGCGGAGACGGTTGGATCGGAACCTCCGACGACAGCTGGACGTCTTTCGACACGCAGGGCGTCGGGAACACGGACCCCGAAGGAGTCGCGTATCACGCGCAGGCAGGCAGGATCTTCGTCGCCGACGGGGTCAACGCAGAAATCTACGAATACACAAGCGCAGGCGCGTCCGTCGGCCACTTCGACGTTGCCAGGTACGGCGTCGCCGACCCGGAGAGCGTCGAGGTCACGGCCACCGGCACGCTCCTCACGCTCAGCAACCGCCAAAGCGGTCCGATCATCGTCGAGACGACGACGAGTGGCGCATTGCTGCAGACCATCGATCTGACCGCGGCATTCCAGAGCGCAGGGGGTCGAAAGCCCGCGGGGCTCGCCCTGGCGCCCGCGAGCAACGGCTCTGGAGCGATGCGCTTCTACGTCGTCGACCGCGGGATCGACAACAACAGCGATCCACGGATCATCGACGGCAAGATGTACGAGTTCACCTCGCCCTTCGGCTCCGGCGGAAATCAGCCGCCGAGCGTGAACGCCGGCCCCGACCAGGCGATCGTCCTCCCCAACGCGGCCACCCTAGACGGCGCCGTCTCGGATGACGGCCTGCCGAGCCCGCCTTCGCTGACTACAACCTGGAGCAGGACGAGCGGGCCGGGAACCGCCACCTTCGCGAACCCGAGCGCCGTCGACACGACGGCCAGCTTCACGACCGCCGGCACGTACGTCCTCCGCCTGACCGCGAGCGACGGCGTTCTCACATCCTTCGACGAGCTGACGGTGATAGTCAGTCAGGCCGGCGGCAACGATCTCATTTTCGCCGACGGTTTCGAGTCCGGAACCCTGGCCGCCTGGTCGACGGCGGTCACGGGCGGTGGCGACCTGTCCGTCGGCGCTGCTGCCGCGCTCGTCGGGACGAGGGGGATGCAGGCGCTCATCAACGACAACACCGCGATCTACGTCACCGATACCTCACCCACGGCCGAGCCCCGATACCGCGTCAGGTTCTACTTCGACCCGAACTCGATCCCAATGGCGCAGGGCGACACGCACCTCATCTTCGTCGGCCGCAATGCAGGGACTACGACGCTTCTCCGCGTCCAGTTTCGCTGGAACGGGAGCCAGTACCTGGTCCGCGGGGGGCTGATTTCGGACGGGACGTCCTTCACCTCGACGTCCTGGCTGGCGATCGCAGACGCGCCACACGCGATCGAGCTGGACTGGCGCGCGTCAACAGCAGTCGGTGCGAACAATGGCGGGCTCACGCTCTGGATCGACGGATCCCAGCTCGCAAATCTCACCGGGGTCGACAACGACACCCGGCGGATCGACACCGCCCGCCTCGGCGCCGTCAGTGGCATCGACAACGGCACGCGCGGAACGTCCTACTTCGACGCCTTCGAATCGCGGCGGCTGAACTACATCGGCCCGTGAAATGACGAGAACCCCCTTTTCGCGACCGAAGAGGGGCCCGCCGGCTCGCGTGAGCTCGTTCGAGCGCACTCAAAGGAACACGACGGCACCTCCTCAAAATCTGGCTTGAATAAAGGATTTCAAGCCTATTTGAGAGGTGCACAGGGAGTGCCTTGACCGCGCTGCTTCCGGCGGATCCGGCGTGATTCTGGGCTTGCGGCGCACGTTGGAGTGTCCTTGCGGGCGAAAAGGTGCCTTCACCGGTCGAGCGGCCCGCGCGTTCCCTGGTGCAAGGCCCTAGCGCCGACGGCCGTTGCCCGAGTGCGCCGGGCTCCTGGGCCCTGAATTCGCGACCGCGCGAGGCACCTTCTAGAGTCCCAGCGGCGACCCGTGGATGGTTGCAGGTACGGGTCGACCCGTCGTAGAGTCGGGTAGGCCCCTAACGAAAAGAAGGATCCGCATGCCGACCTGGCTTTGGATCGTCATCGTTGTGGTCGTTGTGTTGGCCGTCCTTGGCTACTTTGGCCGGGGACGCTTCTCTAGGTAGACGCACGGTCAAGCAGCGTGCGGCCCGGCGTCCGCCGCTTGACGCCGTCCTTTCGAGCGGTCCCGGTCGTGGTGCCTCCCGGCGACTCCCGGTCGTTCCGCGTCGCCGTGTACCTCGAGTCCGTCGAGAGTTGGCGCGGCGCCCAGTCTTAGAGGGAGGCGCCCCCCGCGATCTCGATCACGGGTTGGGACCCGGTGAGGGGGCGAATGGTTCGCGCTACCGCTGATCGAAGCCGCCGGCTCGACCGGCATCGGCGATGACGTCTTCAAGGAAATCTTCCGTCCGATCGCAGAACGGGTGCTCGCGAAATGTGACGGCTGTCTACGCATCGGCGGGCGATCGCAAAGCGCGGATGGTCGAGGTCGCGAGAAGTTTGGGCAAGACCGTCTTCCACGACATCGCTACGATCCCGACAGCGGCTTAGTCGCACTTCCCGCAATCTGCGACAGGTGGAGCGGCGGCGTGTCGACTGTGGCGGGGCTTGGTGACGGGTACCGTCAGGACGAGCGCGCGGACCGTCGCGCGCGTTGCCAGCGAGGGAGCTGACGGCAAAGCGTCCGCCCCACCCGACCGCACGCGCGCTTCCTGACTGAGCGGGTGGTACAAGGGATGAGGTGGTGCCCTGAGCGGTCTTCACATTTTCGTCTGGTCGGACTACATCTGACCCTT
>DATIBA010000134.1:0-3060 GCA_035457765.1 Gaiellaceae bacterium | reverse complement strand
GAAGCTGCCCTCTGTCGTCAGTCGCGTCGACGACCCGGTAATCCTTGATGTAGCCCTCGTCCTTGAGGATGCGGGCGATCTCTTCCTTCATCCGCGAGTTCGGCATCGACGCGGTGTCGTGCAGCGCACGGTTGGCATTTCGGATGCGCGTGAGCATGTCGGCGATGGGGTCGGTGAGCATGTCGTCCTCTCTACCAGCTCGACTTCGTCATGCCTGGAACCGCGCCCTGATGCGCAAGCTCGCGCAGACAGATGCGACACAGCCCGAACTTCCGATACACCGCCCGCGGGCGACCGCAGCGGTTGCAGCGCGTGTACGCACGCACCTTGTGCTTCGACTCGCGCTGCTGTTTGACGACGAGCGACTTCTTGGCCATGAACTTATCCCTGTTCCCTTCTGGAGGCGGCAAACGGCAGACCGAGCGCACCCAGGAGCGCACGACCGTGCTCGTCCGTCTTCGCCGACGTCGTGATCGCGATGTCGAGGCCGCGGATCAGGGGCACCTTGTCGTAGTCGACTTCGGGGAAGATGATCTGCTCCCGGATCCCGATCGAGTAGTTGCCGCGGCCGTCGAACGATCCGGGATCGAGACCGCGAAAATCGCGGATGCGGGGAAGCGCGATCGACGCGAGCCGGTCCAGGAACTCGTACATCCGCGCGCCGCGCAGCGTCACTCGAGCGCCGACGGGCATCCCCTCGCGCAGCTTGAAGCTCGCGATCGACTTCGTCGCGCGCCGCACCTGCGCCCGCTGGCCCGAGATGACCGTGAGCTCGTCGATCGCGGCATCGAGCGCTTTCGCGTCGGTCTTCGCCTCGCCCACACCCATGTTCAAGGTGATCTTCGTCACTCGTGGAACCTCCATGACGGAGGCGATCCCGAGCGTCTCTTGAAGCTCCGGGCGTATCTCGCTCTCGTACCGCTCCTTGAGGCGGGGCACGTACGTCTCGGCGGTTGGGGCGCTCGTCATCTGTCGAGCTCCTGACCGCAGCCCTCGCGCTTGCAGACGCGCACCCGAACGACCTCGCCCTTGATCTCCTTCTCCGAGATCCCGACCCGCGTCGGGTTTCCGCAGACAGGGCAGACCACCATGACGTTCGACACGGGCACTGGCGCCGGCTTGTCGAGGATTCCGCCCGGCACGATCTGCGCCCCACCCATCCGCGAGGTGTCCCGGATCGGACGCGGCTTCGTGTGCCGCTTCGCGACGTTGAGGTTCTCGACGATGACGCGGCGCTCGGACGGGCGCGCCTCGATCACGCGGCCCCGCTTTCCGCGGTCCTTGCCGGTGAGGATCTGCACCGTGTCGCCCTTCTTCACCTTCATCTTCGCGGCCATCTACAGCACCTCCGGCGCGAGGCTGACGATCTTCATGAAGTTCTTCTCGCGGAGCTCGCGCGCAACAGGGCCGAAGATGCGCGTCCCGCGCGGATTCGATTGCGTGTCGATGAGGACGGCGGCGTTCTCGTCGAACCCGATGAGCGTGCCGTCGTTCCGGCTGTAGGGCTTCTTCGTCCGCACGACGACTGCCCGCACGACCTCGCCCTTCTTGACCGCGCCCTGGGGCGTGGCCGTCTTCACGGTGGCAATGATCACGTCACCGACCCGCGCATAGCGCCGGTGCGAGCCGCCGAGCACGCGGATACACAGGAGCTCGCGGGCTCCCGTGTTGTCCGCGACCCGGAGCCGTGACTCCTGCTGGATCACAGGTCGCCTCCCGAGTAGGTCGTGGCCGCAGGCCGCGAAACGCGAGCAGCGCAGGGACGCAGGGAGCGCTCGTACCCGAAAGCGACCGAGGACGCGGCGATGCGACGCGTTGCAGCGCCCACGCGGACGCGAGATGCGAGGGAGCCGACCGTCATCTACTTCGCGGCCTCGACGATCTCCTGCAGGCGCCAGCGCTTGAGCCGTGAGATCGGCCTCGTCTCCACGATGCGGACGACATCGCCCACCTTCGCCTTGTTCTCCTCGTCGTGCGCATGGAACCGCGAGCTCCGCTTGACGACCTTCTTGTAGATCGGGTGCACCTTCGCGACGTCCACGCGAACGACGATCGTCTTGTCGGCGCTCGCCGACACGACCATGCCCTGGCGCTCCTGGCGGCGTCCGCGAGCGTGCTCCGGCTTGGGAAGCCGACTGATCGGCTTCCGCTCGGCCGGCTTCTCGCGCTTCGCCTTCGTACGCTGGCGCCGAAGCGGGCGCGGCAAGCGCTTGTGCTTCTTCTTCCTCACGGGAGCTGCAGGGGCAGCGACCTCGGCAGCGGCCTCTTCGACCCGAGCGTCTGCTGCAGGAGCGTCTTCTGCAGGAGCCTCCGCTGTAGGAGCCTCGTCGGCAGGGGCCTCTCCAGGAGCCTCGTCGACTGCCTCGGTCGGCTCGGCGTCCTCGAGCGGTGCCTCGGCCACTGCCTCGGCGCCGGCAGGCACTTCCTCGACCTCGGACACGACGGCCTCCTGCGCGGCCTCTTCCACCTGGGCTGCTTCCTCCGTCGCTTCGGTCTCTTCGTTCTCGTTCACGGTCTCGTCAGACATGTGCTTGCTTTCCTCGCTCGCGCTCGTGCTGGACAGTCAGGATGCGGGCGATCTCCCGCTTGGCATGCCGCAGGCGCGCGCTGTTCTCGAGCACGCCGGTCGCGGTCTGGAAGTGGAGATTGAAGAGCTCCTGGCGCGTCTCGGCCATCTTGCGGTCGAGCTCGTCGTCGGTCAAAGCCCGCAGTTCTCTAGCTCTCAAAGAGATCAGCCTCCCGCCTCACGAACTTCGTCTTGAGCGGCAGCTTCTGGCCGGCTAGCCGGAGCGCCTCCTTGGCGAGCGGCTCCGGGACGCCAGCCAGCTCGAACATCACGCGACCCGGTCTGACGACGGCCACCCAGCCTTCGGGTGAGCCCTTGCCGGAGCCCATGCGGGTCTCGGCCGGCTTCTTCGTGAACGGCTTGTCCGGAAAGAGGTTGATCCAGACCTTCCCCGTCCTGCGGATCTTCCTCGTAGCCGCGATGCGGGCAGCCTCGATCTGGCGGTTCGTGACCCAGCCGGCCTCGAGCGCCTTCAGCCCGAAGTCGCCGAACTG
>DATIBA010000133.1:0-12066 GCA_035457765.1 Gaiellaceae bacterium | reverse complement strand
TCGGCAGTGTTTACCGGCGGCGTGGCGGGAACGGCCATGCCCTTGCCTCCGAGCAGTGCGAGCGTTGCGAGACCGAGGAGTGCAGCGGGAATCGTGAAGCTCCTACGAGTGTTGCGGACTGAGATCATGCCGCCCTCCTTGTGTGGCTTCGGTTCGGCGTGTCGATTTAGACGGACCGAGGGGCTCGTGTCTGTGATTGCTTGCGGACCCCTTACAGCCCCGTACGAATCCCTAAGAAAGGCGGAGAGGCGGCCTGGCCGCCTCTCCGCACCCCCCGCGTCCCCCCATCGAGCTAGGCGCCGTCCGCCAGGCGGACCTGAACGAGGCGGTACCCGGCAATGCCTCCGAGCCCGGGATCACCCCGTCGGAACGACTTGATGAAGAACTGCACGTTGAAGCCGTTCCGCGGTTCCGGAAACAGGCGGTTCGGGACGAGCGTGAGCGTCACCCAGCCATCGGCTTGCGTCGCTGCGGTCTGACCCTCGACGACTCTCGGTGTGGCGCGCATGAACACGAGCGCGCCCCGAACCGGGTTGGTTCCCCTATTCGTGACCCGGACCCGCACGGTGATCGGTGCGGTCTGGCTCGTCACCGGATTCGGCGAGAACACGACCGAGGAGACGACGAGGCGGTCGCCGGCAGCCTTCAAGCTCTCGACCGTGACCGAGGTGCCCGGAGCCGGCTGATTCGAGCCGACGACGTTCGTCGGGTTCGAGATCGCAGAGGTCGCCCCGCGATCGTTCCGGGCAATCACGCGCACGCGGATCGTCCGGCCGACGTCGCTGTCGCGAACCTCGTACTCCGGGTCGTTCGCACCCTGGATCTCGCTGCAGTTCTCGCCCTTGTCATTGCAGCGAAGCCAGACGAACGTGTAGGTGATCGGCTGTTCCCCGCCCCACTGGCCGCGATTGGCCTGGAGCCGGTTCCCGACCGCAGCCGTGCCGGAGATCGATGGCTCGGTCGTGTTCGTCGGCCGAGCCGAGATCACAACGTTCGTGGGATTCGATGTCGCCGTGGCCTGACCGTCCAAGTTCCTGGCCATGACCTGGGACCTGATGCGGAACCCGGCGTCAGCCTGACGGAGCACGTACGTGTTGTCGCTCGCGTTCGTGATCCGACGGCAGTCCGACGCGTCAGGCGCGCCGCGGCCGTCGCAACGGAACCAGCGATAGAAGTAATCGATCGGCTGCGTGCCTGTCCAGCTGCCTCTCGTCGTTCGGAGGACCTGGCCGACTCGCGTCGTGCCGGAGACGGCCGGCTCTCCGGTGTTGCTCGGTGCAACGTTCGGGGCCGCGCTCGAGGTTCCGACGAGCGTGGCCGCGAAGGCCGCGCACAACGCCGCAACGAGCGCAGCGCTGCCCACGATCATCAGATAGATGCGGTGAATACCTCTCTGGGGCTTGATGCCGTTCATCTCGATGTTGCTCCTTTCTCCCTGCATTTCGAGCTCTTCTCTCCCGCGCACGGGGTACCCATGCAAACTCGTCGCGCAAACCAGCCTTTCGCAAGGCTTACGTCGTGCTAACGGCGCCTTCACGGCTCGGGCGTCCCGCAGGCCGCCTGTATACTCCGCAGCCGCTCATGGCCGTCCCAAAGCGAAAAACCTCGAGGTCCAGGCGAGACAAGCGCCGCGCTCAGCACGGGATCGCCGTCCCGCGCGTCCAGTTGTGCCCGACGTGCAGGCAGCCGAAGCGCCCACATCGCGTGTGTCCGAACTGCAAGACCTACAAGGGCCGCGACGTCGAACCGCTCCGCGTTCAGGCTCCGTAACTGCGACCGCTCCGGGTGACCATCCGAGTAGCGGTCGATGCGCTCGGGGGTGACCGGGCTCCCCGGGAGATCGTCCTCGGCGCCCTCGCTGCCGCGTCGGCCGAGATCGAGCCGATCCTCTTCGGCCCCGCCGGCATCGACTCGCAGGGCCTCCGGCTCGAGGCCGCGACCGAGGCCATCGAGATGGACGAACCTGCGGTCGAGTCGGTGAAGTCGAAGGGCGACTCGACGCTCGTGCGGGCCGTGCGCGCGGTCGAGAAGGGTGACGCGGACGCGGTCGTGTCCGCCGGAAACACCGGCGCGATGCTCGCGGCCTCGCTCCTGTATCTCCGGCGACTTCCCGGAGTGCATCGCCCCGGCATCGCGGCCGTCATCCCGACGCGCCGCGGACCCAGCGTCCTGATCGACGCGGGAGCGAACGCGGACGCGCGTCCCGAGCACCTCGTCCAGTTCGGGCACATGGGTGCCGTCTTCGCGGAAGAGATCCTCGGGATTGCGCAGCCGGAGGTGCGGCTGCTCTCCATCGGCGAGGAGGTCGAGAAGGGCAGTCAGCTGACGCTCGAGGCATCGGACTTGCTTCGTGCATCCTCACTGCGGTTCGGTGGCAACACCGAAGGGCGGATGATCCTCGAAGGGGACGCCGACGTCGTGGTTGCCGACGGGTTCTCGGGCAACGTCGCCCTGAAGACGCTCGAAGGAACCGTCCGGAGCCTTCTCGCGTTGCTACGCGGCGAGCTCGACTCATCCCTGCGCGGGAAGCTCGGCGGGCTCCTCATTCGTCCGGCCTCGGAGCGGCTCCGGAGCCACCTCGATCCCGAGACCTACGGCGGCGGCTACCTGCTCGGATTGCGAGGCTTGGTGGTCATCGCCCACGGCTCGAGCTCGCGCGTCGCGATCGCGAACGCCATCCGACTCGCGGCGCGCGGGGTCGATCACCGTGTCGTCGAACGCCTGCAGGAGCGCATGGCACCTGGCGTGTTAGCATCGGCGCGCTCCACGACCCCGACGGCAGAGAGGTGAGGATTCAAGGTGGCGAACTCGCGTGAGGAGATTCTCGAGCAGGTCAAGGGCAAGCTGAGCGAGAAGCTCGGCATCGACGAGAGCGAGATCACGGAGGAAGCTTCGTTCGAGGAGGATCTCGGGGCCGACTCGCTCGATCTCGTGGAAGTCGTCATGGACCTCGAAGACGAGTTCGGGCTCAAGATCCCAGACGAGGACGCCCGCGAGCTCACGACCGTCGGCAAGGCGATCGACTACGTCATCGCGCACCAGGGATAGGGCTCCCTCTCAGAGTGCACGCCCGTCCGTAGGCCGATGATGGGCGGCGCGCGACAAGGACGCAGCCATGGCGCACATCGATCCGACGTGGGCGCGACAGCGGCCGCCGCATCGGGGCAGCCGGCACGGTCCGATGACGAGAAGGCCCGCCGTGACAGAAGCTCCACGACGCAGGCAGAAGGGCTGGAGGAACTCGGCCGCCTGATCGCCGAGCTTCCTGCGGATCGGCTCGAACAGGTCTTCACCCATACCTCTTGGGCGGATGACCGCGCGGAGTCGTACGAAAGGCTCGAGTTCCTCGGAGACAGCGTGCTCGAGCTCGCGATCGCGCGCGCCCTCTATGACCGCTTTCGCGAGGCTTCGGAGGGACGGCTCGCGAAGATCCGCGCTCATGTCGTGTCGCGGCAGAGTTGTGCGAGTGTGGCCAGGGACCTCGGCCTCGGTGAGCGTCTCCTCGACTACGCCGGCGAGGTCGCGCCGGATGAGCTCCGTCGGATCTCCCACAGTCGGAACGTGCTCGCCGCCCTGCTCGAGGCGGCGATCGCCGCGGTCTACCTCGAGCACGGGTTCGAGCGGATCGAGCCCGCAATCGTCGGCGCCTTTTCGGAGAAGATCGAGTACGCGCGCTCGAGCCACGTCGACTACAAGACGGAGCTCCAGGAGGCTCTGGCTCGGTCCGGAACCCAGGTGAGCTACACGGTCCTCGAGGTCGAAGGCCCGCCGCACGATCGGCAGTTCGTCTGCGCGGCGCACGTCGCCGGCACCCAGCTCGGCATGGGCCGCGGATCGACGAAGAAGGCCGCCGAACAGGAGGCCGCCCGCCAGGCGCTCGACGCCCTCGGCGTCGTTCCCGACCGCATCTAGAAGCGGTTCGTCGCTCGCCGATGCGCCCGGACCCGTCCGGGCCGACCGTGAGAATGCGGCCCGGTGCACCTGCGCTCGATCCGCATCCGCGGCTTCAAGTCGTTCCCCGAACCGCTCGAGATCACGCTCGAGCCGGGCGTGGCCGTCATCGTCGGTCCGAACGGTTCGGGGAAGTCCAACATCGCCGACGCCGTCGTCTGGGCGGCCGGTTCGTTGACCCCGTCCGAGCTCCGCGCCGAGAAGCCCGACGACGTGCTGTTCGCTGGCGGGGGCGATCGGAAGCCGGCCGAGCACTGTGAGGTCGAGCTCGTCTTCGACAACGAGGACGACGCGTGGCCGGATCTCGACTTCAGCGAGGTCTCCATCGCCCGCCGTCTCGTGCGCGGGGCCGAGGGGCAGTATCTCGTGAATCGCGCGTCCGTCCGACGCACCGATCTCGTGGAGCTGCTAGCCGACGTCGGGCTCGGGTCTGCGATGCACTCGATCGTCGGCCAGGGCAAGGTGGAGCAAGTGCTCGCCTCGAAGCCCGAGGATCGGCGTGCGTTCGTCGAGGAGGCGGCCGGGCTCGGGAAGTTCAAGCGTCGCCGGCATCGCGCGGAGCTCAAGCTCGCCCGCGTCGCCCTTCAGGTCGAGCGTGCGCACGATGTCGAGGAGGAGATCCGCAAGCGTCTTCGCCCACTTGCGCTCCAGGCCACCGCCGCCGAGCGCGCGGAGAAGCTCGCGCTGGAGATCGCCTCGCTCCGGGCCCGAATCGCACAGCTCGATCTCGCCGAGTCGGCCGAGCGGAGGCTGGCGGCGGAGGGTCGGCGCGACGCGGCTGCGCTCGCCCGTCGTGGAGCGCAGGCGCGTCTTCAGGGGCTGTTGGCCGACAGGGCACGGGCCGAGGACGAGCTGTCGGACGCTGCGGGGCGCCGCGAAGCGGCCGTCGCAGCTCTCTACCGGCTTCAAGGTGGCGGCGAGCGCCTCGGGCTCCGCGAAGAGGCCGCCACAGCGCTGCTCGACCGCTTGCGTAGCGAGATCCCCGCGGCACCTGTGGACGACGACGGGCGGGACGATGCGATGCGCCTCGAGCGCGACGCGGCGAGGGCAGCCGAGGCGGCTCGAGTCGCAGAGCGAGTGCGAGTGGACGTTGCCGAGCGTGCCGCGCTCGTCCGCGAGCGCGCCCGCGCCCTCGAGCAAGCCCTCGCGGAGCAGGAAGGTCTTCCGCCGGCGGCGCGGGCGCTCGCCGAGCAGGGATCCCGTCTAGCGCTTGCTTCGGTCGACGTCGAGCCAGGAATGGAGCGGGCTGTGGCCGCGGCGCTCCGCGCACGTGCGTCGGCCGTGCTCGCCGCAGATCCGGCCGTCGGGCTGGCGCTGCTCCAACGTGCACGCGGCGCGGGACTCGGAAGCCTCATCGTTCTCACGAATCCCGCCCCGCAGGATCTCGTGGACGAGTTTCCGGTCGTGGCACTCGATTCGCTCCTCGACGTCCGTGTTCCGTCGGTGACCGCGGAGGGGTTCGGCTACGACCCCGCGCGCGGCGAGCTCTGGTTCGCGGGCGAGACGGCCGAGGCCGTGCAGCTCGAGCTGCAGGCGCGCTTGCGTGTCCTCTCGAGCGAGGCGTCCGAGCTCGAGGAGCGCACCGCGGCTGCGACAGCCGCCGCGGCCGCCGCTCGAGACGCGGCCCGGGCGGCCGAGGAGACGTACGGGCGGGCGGCACCGAGGTTCCACGCCCGGATCGACGCAGGGACGCTCGGCAGGCTCGCCGAGTGTGCCGAAGCGCTCACCGCCGGGATCGAGGCCGCTCGGCGCATCGCCGAGCGGCTCGAGGCGCCGCTGCGAGCACGGGTCGATTCCGGTGCGCTTCGGGCCGGTGAGCTCGGCGAGGAGCTGCGCCGACTCGGAGCGGCCGAAGTCGAGCTTCGCCGGGAGCTCGAGGAAGCCGGCGAGCGCCTGACGACCGCGGAGGTCGAGATCGCACGCATCGACGCGGATGCGAGCGAGGCCAACCGTCGACTGGAGGCTGCGGGGGAGATCCTGCCGGCGGACGGCGACGACCGGGACGAGCTCGCCGTCCGGGTCGAGCGGCTCGAGATCCGCCGTGCGACGCTTGGCCAGGTGAACCCGCTGGCGCGGGAGGAGTACGAGGCCGAGAAGGAGCGGCTGGCCGATCTCAGGATCCAGCGAGAAGATCTCGAGCGGAGCCTCGACGAGCTCGAGAAGCTTCGCGCGGAGCTCGTCGATACGGTCGAGCGGCGCTTTGCCGAGACGTTCGCCGCGGTCGCGGATCATTTCGAGGACGTCGCCTCAACGCTCTTCCCCGGCGGCGAAGGGCGGCTGCGGCTCGTTGCCGCCGACGAGGAGGGTGGAGAGCCCGGCGTCGAGGTGGAGCTTCGCCCGGCCGGCAAGAAGATCACGAGACTCTCGCTGCTCTCGGGCGGCGAGAAGGCGCTCGGCGCGATCTCGTTCCTCTTCGCCCTGTTCCTGGCAAGGCCCTGTGCTTTCTACCTCCTCGACGAGGTGGAAGCAGCTCTCGACGACACGAACATCGCCCGCTTCGTCGAGCTCCTGCGGCGCTACGCGGATCGTGCTCAGTTCGTCGTCGTCACGCATCAGAAGAGGACGATGGAGGCCGCCGATATCCTCTACGGCGTGACGATGGGCCCCGACGGCGTGTCGCAGGTGGTCTCGAGGCGCCTTCCGCAGCACCAGCCGGCACTCGCAGCGACGGGGTGAGCCGAACCTGGTCGGAGCTGCTCGGCGACGAGCCGACCGAGGCAGACGAGCCGGAGCGGACGAGCCTCTTCGGGAGGCTCCGCGAGTCGCTCGCGAAGAGCCGGCGCGCGCTGACTGCCGAGCTCGCCTCGGCAGGCTTCGATGCGAGTGACGACGAGGCCTGGGAGCGGCTCGAGGAAGCGCTCATCCGCAGCGATGTCGGCGTTCCCGCAACAGCCGAGATCGTCCGCCGGTTGGAGGCGAGAGGTGTCGTCGGCGGAGTCGAGGACGCCCTCGTCGAGGAGGTCGAGGCGATCTTCGGCGCGCCGCCGATCCTCGAGCTCGCCGCGCGACCGAGCGTGATCCTGGTCGTCGGCGTCAATGGCACGGGCAAGACGACGACGATCGGGAAGCTTGCACAGAAGCTGCGCGAGCACGGCCGTTCCGTGCTCGTCGGAGCTGCCGACACGTTCCGGGCGGCGGCGGAGGAGCAACTGGAGATCTGGGCCGAGCGCGCGGGTGCCGACTTCGTAGGCTCGCCGCGAGGCGCCGACCCGGCTGCTGTTGCGTTCGACGCGGTCGAGGCGGCGGGGGCGCGCGGCCGCGACGTTGCGATCATCGACACCGCTGGCCGCCTCCACACGCAGACGAACCTCATGGCCGAGCTCGAGAAGGTGAGGAGGGTCGTTGCAGCGAAGCTGGTCGGTGCTCCGCACGAGACCCTCCTCGTGGTGGACGCGACGACCGGTCAGAACGGGCTTCAGCAGGCGCGGCTCTTCGGCGATGCGGTCGGCGTCACGGGCGTGGCGCTGACGAAGCTCGACGGCAGCGCGCGTGGCGGAGTCGCGATCGCGATCGCGGTCGAGCTGGGGCTGCCCGTGAAGCTGGTCGGGGTGGGCGAAGGCGTCGACGACCTTCGCCCGTTCGACGCACACGACTTCGCTCGAGCGCTCATCGCCGGCTGAGGCCGGGGTGCTCCCCAGGTGCAGGGGCGCTGATCACGTCGGAAACCCTTGTCTGCAAATTCCCTCGAACGAGGGCTCAACTTCGTTGCACTGGGACGATCGCCCACGTACTCTCTGTGTAGTCCCTGACGCGACGAGGGTTAAGGAGGACTGGGAATGGCTGTCGCGATGTTCATGCACTGGCCGGGGGTCACATCCGACCAGTACGACGCTGTCATGGCGCGTCTCGATCTCGACGTGAATCCTGCGGCCGGGGGGGTTCTTCACGTTGCGGCTCTGACCGAGGACGGCCTCGAGGTGTGCGAGGTTTGGCAAACCGAGCTCGCCTTCCACGGCTATCTCGAGCATCGCCTCCTACCCGTGATGGGAGCGTTGGAGATCTCTGGTCTGCCTCAGATCACGCTCGTGCCGCTGCACAACCTGTATGCCGCTGACCCGGATGTCATCGACCGGATCGGTGCGGTCTCCCTTCCGGGGGCGGTAGCAACCTGGGCCAGTTGACGTCCTGCGGCGGCGCGGTCGTCCAACCGCGCCGCCGAGGGCAAGAACTATGATCGTCCCGTGAGCGAGCCGGGCGAGCGGACCGTGGCGTTCGGCCCGGTGGGCCTTGCCGGATGCTCTCTCTTGCTTCTCGGCATCCTGAAGCGAAGCCGGTTCATTGCGCTCCTCGGGCTCGCAGGTGTCGTCGCCGACGTCACCATCGCCGAGCTCGGCGGCTACAAGGCGATGAACGAGACTCGGCCCACGTTGCCAGCCGAGCCCTCCGACCTTCGCGATGCCTAGGGGTTAGACAGGAGCGCCGAGGAGACTGACCTCCTTGATGTGGGGGTTCCCGGTCGTGATCTCGATGGAGACGATCCGGATTCTCTCGAACCCGCCCGCGCGTGCCTGAGCACCGAGATCGTGGACTGCTTCCTCGATCGACGCGGACTTCACGAGCGTGTCGTCGGTCCCCTCCGTTGCCCCGTCCTTGTATTCGGCCTTGGACTCGCCTAGGAAGACGATCCCCCGCCGCCCCCCTGATTCCCCGCCGCTCATGAGCTCTCCTTTCGTTAGGGCGAAGCGACCTTACTCCTGCCAGCCCTACAAGACAACGAAGCGCGGGACGATCTCGGCGCCGAGCCGAGCTCCCTGGGCACGTAGGTCCGCCCGCTCGCTCGCGGAGAGCGCACCTTCCAGCAAGGGCTCGAAGCGGTCGACGACAGGGCGTTCGAACCGGTTCACGGCCGAGTCCCCTCTCAGCGCCTCGGCAGCGCCGAAAAGCCGTGCCGCCGTCTCGAATGCTCCCCTCGCGACCGCCAGCCCACCGAGCACGACCAGGCACTCCGCCTGGTCGCGGTCGCTCCCTACCTCGGTGTAGACGGCGAGGCTCTGCAGGATCCTCGCGTCGGCCCCGTCGAGGTCGCCCGCGAGGAGATCCAGCTCTGCGAGCATGAAGCGAGCAGCTGCGCCGTGGAGAACGTCTCCCAGTTCCTGCGACAGCGCCAGCGACTCTTCGAACGCCCATCGGGCACGTACGACATCCCCGTTCTCGAAGGCGGAGACGCCGAGGTTGTAGGCGGAGTCCGCCACGAGCAGCGGATCGTCGAGCTTGCGTCGAAGAGCGAGCGCCTCCTCGTGCGCCTCGAGGGCGCGGGAGTGCTCCTCTCTCGCGGAGTAGACGTCCGCAAGGTAGTTGAGAGCGGAGGACGTCGCTCGCTCGTCTCCAGACGCGCGGGCGACGTCGAGAGCCTTCTCGCAGAGCTCTTCCGCTCGTTCGGGCTGGCCCTGCCGGAGCCAGATCCAGCCGAGCTCGGCGAGCACAAGTGACTCACGCACGTGGCCAAGCTCCCGATACAGGGCAAGCGCAGCCTCCAAGGACGGAATCTCGGCGTCCAGGTCGCTCTGGGCAGCAGCTTGGCGCGCCGAGGTCAGAAGCGCGTCTGCGCGTACCGCCGGCGTGACGTCGTCGGCGAGCTCCAGACCTACCTTGAGCCATCTGCGAGCCTCGGCCACATGACCATGGGCTCGCCAGAAGCGGCTGAGCGCCGAGATCGCTCGCAGGGCGTCTTCCACCCGGCTCGACGACAGCAACCAGTCGAGCGCGACGCGGAGGTTGTCGAACTCGCTCTCGAGCTTCGAGAGCCACTCGGCCTGCTCCGGCCCGACCAACGCGCTCTCGGCAGTCAGCGCGAGTTGGAGGAAGCGCTCGGCGTGCCGCTGTCGGTAGTCGTCGAGGGTCCCGTCCGAGTACAGCCGATCGAGGGCGTGATCGCGGATCGTCTCGAGCATCGAGAGCCGCACTTGGCCGTCGGTCACGTCGCTGCGCACGAGGCTCCAGGCAACGAGCGCCTCGAGATCCGGGAGAAACTCCGGCCCGGAACCCGAAACCGCCCGGGCGTCTTCGAAGCGGGCTCCGTCGGCGAAGACCGCGAGCGCGCCGTGCAGCAGGCGCTGGCGCTCGTCGAGCAGTTCGTAGCTCCAGTCGATGGTCGCGCGCAGCGTTCGCTGACGTTCCGGAAGGTCGACGGGCCCTTCCATCTCGAGTGCGAGACCCTCGTCGAGAGCCCGAACGATCTCCGACGGTGGGAGAACGACGAGGCGGGCCGCCACGAGCTCGATTGCCAGCGGCAACCCGTCGAGGCGACGACAGATCTCGTGCACGGATGCGAGCGTGTCGGGGCGAAGCACCACGCCGCGCGCAGCTGCCAGTTCGACGAACAGCGTGGCCGCGTTGTCCACCGTCAGGGGCTCGAGCGGGAACACATGCTCGCTCGAGAGCCGGAGTGGTGCGCGGCTCGTCGCGAGCACGTCGATGTCTGGAGCACGATCGAGCAGCTCGGCAACGTGGACTGCGGCTGCCGCGAGGTGCTCGAGATTGTCGAGGTACAGCAACGCTCCCGTGCCGTGCAGCGAGTCCGCGATCCCTTCGATCAGGCTTCGGTCGGGCGATTCGCGTACACCTATGGCTCGCGCGACGGCGTTCGGGACGAGATTCTCGTCCGAGATCGGCGCCAGCCCGACGAGATGGACGGGTCGTTCGAGCGCGGCGGCGGCGGCGACCTCGAGAGCCAATCGGCTCTTTCCCGCCCCTCCGGGACCGGTGATGGTCACGAGTCGCACGTCGTGTCTCTCGAGGAGTCCCTCGATACGCGCGAGTGCATCGTCGCGACCGACGAGCCTGTGGTGGAGCGCCGGAAGGCTCGTTGCCGTGAGGGTTCGGAGGGGAGGGAATTCAAGGCGAAGGTCGGAGGCCACGAGTTGGAAGAGCTGCTCAGTGGACGGCACGTCCTTGAGTCGGTGCTGGCCGAGCGGACGGTACGAGACGCCCAAGCTCGACGAGTCACCCGCCAGGTCCCGAGTCGCGCGAGTGAGGACGACTTGTTCGCCATGCGAGGCTGCGCAGATCCGAGAGGCGATGACGACGTCCATCCCGATGTAGCCTTCGTCGCCAAGCTCCGGCTCACCGGTGTGAATCCCGATCCTGAGCCGTAGCGCCTCGTCAGGTGGCCACGGCTCGTTGGCAAGAGTGCGCTGCATCTCGACTGCTGCTGCGATCGCGTCGCGCGCGCGGGCGAACGAGAGAAAGACGCCATCGCCTGCCCAGTCGACCTCGTGGCCGCTGGCCCGGGCGGCTGCCTCGCGAACGATCTGTCGCATGCGGGCCCGGGCAGGTGCGAAGCGTTCGCCGAGGGTGTGCAGCAACCGGGTCGATCCCTCGACGTCGGCGAAGAGCATCGTCACCGTGCCGCCCGGAAGCAAGGATCGTGACACGTCTGCGGCCATGGCACTGCGAGTTTACGAAGCACGCCCTGTCGAGGCCGTCGGCGTAGCTCCGGAGGTCGTCTCTACACTGCCAGCCGTGTTCGACACGCTTTCGGACAGGCTGCAGGGTGCGCTCGGCGATCTCCGCGGACGCGGCAGGCTCGACGAGGAATCGGTCTCGAAGGCCATGCGCGAGGTGCGGCTCGCGCTCCTCGAGGCGGACGTCAACCTCGAGGTCGCGAAGAGCTTCACGGCGACCGTCAAGGAGCGTGCTCTGGGGCAGGACGTCCTCAAGAGTCTTTCGCCGGGCCAACAGGTCGTGAAGATCGTCCACGAGGAGCTCACCGCTCTCATGGGAACCGGGGACTCGCGGCTGGTCTTCGGACGACCGCCGACCGTAGTCCTTCTTGCGGGGCTCCAGGGCTCCGGAAAGACGACGGCGGCCGCCAAGCTCGCGCTCCTCCTTCGAAAGGAGGGGAAGCGACCGGCTCTCGTGGCCTGCGATCTTCAGCGTCCCGCCGCAGTGGAGCAGCTCGACCAACTCGGCCGGCAGATCCAGATTCCCGTCTACCGGCTCGACACGAACGATGCCGTGGCCGCCGCCCGCCGCGGGCTCGACCAGGCACGAGCCGATGGGCTCGACGTCGTCATCGTCGACACGGCAGGCCGGCTACACATCGACGAGGAGCTGATGGACGAGCTCGAAGCCGTTCGTGACGCGACGAAGCCGCTGAACATCCTCCTCGTGCTC
>DATIBA010000132.1:0-6219 GCA_035457765.1 Gaiellaceae bacterium | reverse complement strand
GACCTCACTCCGTCGCTCCGCAGAGACGCCGACGAGCTCGACGGGTTCTTCGACTTCCTCGCCTCCGAGATCTCGCACGCCGGACTCGCAACGCTCGTGAGCTCGTTCGCGAGCGACCGGGATATTCGTGGCTCGCTTCGTGCCCTCCCGGCGGCGGGAGGAGACGGCCATCACGGCTACGCCGGAGGCCTCCTGGAGCACACGGTCGGAGTCGCGACGCTCTGTCGAGAGACCGCACAGCTCCATCCGCGTCTCCGCTCCGATCTCCTCCTCGCCGCGGCGCTCCTCCACGACGTTGGCAGGGCTCGAGAGCTCACCCGAGGCCCGTCGTTCCGCCAGACCGAAGAAGGCCGCCTCCTCGGACACGTCCACCTCGGCCTGCGGATGATCGAGGAGCGCACACACGACCTCGACCCCACCGTGCTGGCCGAGCTTCTCCACGCGATCGCGTGCCACCACGACCGGCCGGCAGTGCGGACGGCCGAGGCCGCCGTCCTCTACCACGCGAACCAGCTCGACGCGCAGGCAGCAACGCGTCCGGTGGGCGACGACTGACGCGACTTGGCGGCCCTGTTGGCGTTGGGCGGCGCCTTCTGCTGGGGCGTCGGCGACTTCCTCGGCGGTTTGGCAGCACGACGCATCGCCGTCCTCACGGTCATCGCCGTGTCGCAGGCCGTCGGGCTGGCCGCTCTGGCAGCCTGGGTCGGACTCGCCGGAGAACCGTTCCCCGGAAGCCTCGAGCTCCTCCCGGCGGCGGGAGCCGGAGTCGCGGTGCTGGTCGGAGTCGCAGCGCTCTACCGCGGCCTTGCGATCGGTGCGATGGGAATCGTCGCACCCATCTCCGCGGCCGGGCCGGTGGTACCTCTCGTCGTCGACGCGGCGCAGGGGAAGACGCCGTCGGTCCCTCAGTGGCTCGGCATCGTGCTCGTCCTCTTCGGCATCGCGACGCTCTCACGCGAGTCCTCGTCGTCCGGCAAGCGACAGCTGACCACGGGCGCAGGTCTCGCGGTCGTCGCGGCGCTCGGCTTCGGCATCTTCATCGTCGGCATAGACGCGGCGTCCGACGAGAGCGCGACCTGGGCGGTGTTGGCAGCTCGCTGCGTTGCCGTCCCTCTGGCGCTGGTCGCAGCTCTGGCGACCTCGACCACACTGCGCCCGCCGACGGACATGTGGCGCGTGCTCGTGACCGTCGGTCTGGTGGACACGTTCGCGAACGTGCTCGTCGCGACCGCGACGAGTCATGGGGCAGCCGGGATCGTCGCGGTCCTGAGCTCGCTCTACCCGGTGGTCACGATCGTGCTCGCGCGGATCCTCCTGGCCGAGAGGCTGAGCGTGCAGAAACGGATCGGCGGAGTCGTGGCACTCGCGGGAGCCGCGTTCGTCGCAGCCGGCTAGTTCACACGTTGAAGCGCACGTGCAGTACGTCTCCGTCCTCGACGACGTAGGCCTTCCCCTCGAGCCGCTGCAGGCCGCGGCGGGCGGCTTCGGCGTGCGAGCCGCACTCGAGGAGGTCGTTCCACCGGATCACCTCGCAGCGAATGAACCCCCGCGCCATGTCGGAGTGGATCGACTCCGCGGCGTCGAGAGCAGTCTCGCCGTGACGCAACGTCCACGAGCGCGCCTCGGCGTCGCCGATCGTGAAGAAGGTGATCAGGCCCAGCGCCTCCTTCAGCCGGTGCACGACGTCGTCGAGCGCGGACGGCCCGGAGCGAAACTCCGCCGCCTCTTCCGGGGAGAGCTCCGAGAGCTCCATCTCGAGCGCGCAGTCGATGTCCCCGGGACCGTTCTCGACCGGGAGCAGTGGCTTCGTCGTCAGCGGCTCGAGCTCACGCGGCAGGTCTCCGCTCCACCCCGACAGCGGCAGCCCTGCCTCGAGATGAGCGAGCAGACTCTCCAGCTGCTCGGCTTCGAGTCGCTTGGACCGCTCACCCGACTTGGCTTCCTTTCGAACCTTCTCGAGCCTTCGCTCGACGTGATCACGATCCGCGACGATGAGCTCGAGTCGCAAGGTCTCGAGAGCCGATGCCGGATCTGCACCCTCCGAGAAGCCGTCCAGCACGGCCAGCAGCGCATCGGTCCGTCGCAGCTCCCCGGAAACCTCCGTCCGTGCCCCGGGGACGTCGACGACTCGAATGGCCGCGGGCGTGATCTTCTTCGAGCCGACGAGCGCGGCCAGCCGTTCCAACCGGTCGTCGGCGATGACGGCCATCCCGACGTTGGCCTTCTCGGTCACGGCCGCGTAGGCGGTGACCTCGGCGCCCGCTCGGGTCAGCGCGTTGAACAGCGTCGTCTTCCCCGAATTGGGAAGGCCGACGATCCCGACCTGGAGCGGCACCCAGCTCTAGTTCCCGAAGCCGACTCGGCCCTCACGTGCGAACCTCTTCGCATACAGGACACGCGAGAGCACGAGCTGGATGGTGCCGTCCTGTGCCTCGAGCTCGATGGCGCCGGTCGCGCTCGCGCTCAGGCCACGCTCGAGTGCATCCGCACTCGCGGAAGACACGAGAGCTCCCAGGATCTGTCCTCCGTCGAGCCCGATCTCGATCCGTACGAAGCTCAAGTCAGCCACTGGAAACCACCTCCGTCAGGACGCCGTGGACCGAGCTTGGATGGACGAACGCAACCTCGAGCCCGAACAGACCTCGCCGGGGCACCTCGTCGACCAGCTGGACGCCCGCCGCAGCGAGCTCTCGCAGCGCCCCGTGTACGTCGTCGGTCTCGAGCGCGACATGATGCATGCCCGGCCCGCGCCTGGTGAGGAAGCGGCCGACGTGCGTGTCCTCGCCGGTAGGAGCGAGGAGCTCGACCCGGCTCTCGCCGACCATGAGCGAGGCCGCGTCGACTCCCTGCTCACCGAGTGAGTCCCGCCCCTCGAGCCGAGCTCCGAACAGCGTCTCGTAGGTCGCGATCGCCTCGTCGAGATCCGCGACTGCGATGCCGAGATGGTGGATGCCGCGAACGCGCACCCGCGCGATGCTACTCGCCGCAGGGTGCCACGAGTTGGCGCGGGCGTGCGAAGTCAGTCGCGCATCGGCAGCGCGCGCACGGTGCCGATCGTCTCCGACGAGCGCGACTCGGGCTGGACGTCGGCGAGGAGCGCCTCGAGCTCCGAGCGGTCGAGTGTCTCCTTCTCGAGGAGCGCCTCGGCGACGCGATCGAGCGTCGCGCGATGCTTCAGGAGCAGCCTCTGCGCCTCGCCGTACGCGTGGTCCGTGAGACGGGCTTGCTCGGAGTCGCGCACGCGCTTCGTCTCCTCGGACAGCGCGTAGTTGTCCGCGCGCATCGTCCGGGACGGGGCGACCTCGGACATGCCGAACTCGAACACCATCGAGCGGGCGATCTCTGTCACGCGCTCGAGGTCGTTCGCGGCGCCGTTCGTGATCCTTCCGAAGACGACCTCCTCCGCGGCACGGCCACCGAGGTACACCATCATCAGATCGACGAACTCCTCACGCGTGTGGAGGTAGCGATCCTCGCCCGGCAGGTTGAGCGTGTAGCCGAGGGCCTGACCACGCGAGACGATGGTCGCCTTCTGCGCGGGGAAGAGGTCGCCGACGAGGTGGGACATGACCGCATGACCCGCCTCGTGGTACGCGAGGATCCGCTTCTCACGCTCGGAGACCACGCGACGCTGCTGAAGCCCGGCCACGATGCGCTCCATCGACATGTCGAAGTCCGAGTGCCTGATGTACTGCGCGCCGTTGCGCCCGGCGAGGATCGCAGCCTCGTTGCAGAGGTTCGCGAGATCCGCGCCCGTGAGCCCGGATGTCTGCCTCGCGATGAGACCGAGATCGACGTCGGCAGCGAGCGGCTTGTCTCGCGTGTGGACACCGAGGATCGCTTCGCGGCCGGCCACGTCGGGAGCGGAGACATGAACCTGCCGGTCGAAGCGGCCCGGACGCAGCAGAGCGGGATCGAGGTCCTGGAGCCGGTTGGACGCGGCCATGACCACGACCTCCTCCCGTGCGCTGAAGCCGTCGAGCTCGACGAGGAGCTGGTTGAGCGTCTGGTCGTGCTCGCGGTGGAATCCGCCACCCGCACGTGCAGTACCGACGGCGTCGAGCTCGTCGATGAAGACGATTGCAGGTTCGTGCTTGCGGGCCTCCTCGAAGAGCTTGCGAATTCGTGCGGCGCCCAGCCCCGCGAACATCTCGACGAACGAGGAGGCGCTCTGCGAGTAGAAGTTCGCGCCCGACGCACTGGCGACGGCCTTCGCGAGCAGGGTCTTCCCCGTGCCGGGCGGGCCGTGCAGCAGGATCCCACGCGGCACCCTGGCACCCAACCGCTCGAAGCGCTTGCGGTCTCGCAGGAAGTCGACGACCTCCTGCAGCTCCTCCTTCGCCTCGTCGAGTCCCGCGACGTCGTTCCAGGAAACCTGGACCTGCGAGCCCCTCACGACCGGCGCAGGCTTCGCGCGCGGCATGAAGCGCAACGTGTAGAGCAGGAGCACGATGACGACCCCGAAGAAGACGATCGGAAGCCACGTGAGGAGCGTGTTCTCGAGATCGCCCACCTAGAGCCGTATCGGCAGGCGGTACGCCGGCCTCAAGCGAAGGCAGGTGCCGCAGGCGCGACCGCTACGGCACCGCGGCCGTCGGCAGCGATGACGCGGAGGCACTGCCGAGCGAGTTCGTGCCCGAGACGACCACGCGGATCGTCGAGCCCACATCGCCGGTCATGACGACGTAGTTCCCACTCGTCGCACCGGAAAGATCGAGGCAGCTCGCTCCGGTCGCCGAGCAGCGCTGCCACTGGAACGCGAAGCTCGCCGGACTTCCGTTCCAGGTGCCCGTCGTGGCCGTCAGAGTCTGACCGACCTGCGCGGTTCCGGTGATCGTCGGTAGGGCGATGTTCGTGGGTGCGCCCGTCGACTGCACGACAGTCGTCGGGGCCGAACGAGCCGTCGCGGCGCTCACGGCGTTCCGCGCCGTGATGCTCACGCGGAGCGTCGAGCCCACGTCGGCCTCGACCACCCGGTACGTGGGACCTGTCGCTCCGGAGATCGCGGCGCAAAACTCTCCCACCTGGTCGCATCGCTCCCACTGGGGCGCAAAGCTCATCGGGGAGCCGGCCCACGTTCCCGTCGTCGCCGTGAGCGTCTGCCCGACCGCCGCCGAACCGCTGACGATCGGCGGCGCCGTCGAGCGCGGCGCAAGCTCTGCGGTCATCCGTGCCGCCATGACCTTCGCCAGTCGCGCCATCACCGAGAGTGGGACTCGCCGGCCCGGAGACCCGACGGTCACCAGCCCTCCAAGCACACGCTCGACCCTGAAGATCGAGATGTGCAGGTCCGTTCGCAGGCCGCGGATCCGGACGGTGACGAGGAGGTCGAACGAACCCGCGCCTACGCCGAGGCTGCGCGGACGGCCGACCTGGACGTTCGACGCAATACCTCCGGTCGGGAACTCCTCTGCGAAGGAGTCGGCGATGAGCTTCCGCCCTCCCTTTGATGCGAACAGGCGCCGCAGCCGCACGACGTACTGCGTCGTCGAGCGGACGCTCGTCCCGACAGCCGCCTCGCTGTCGACGTACGGAAGCGGCGTGGCGCCCGAACCTCCGCCCTCGAACTCGCGGCCGTACGAGATGGCGGAGGGAAACTCGCTGTCCTTGTAGTAGGCCTGCCGCGTGACGGTCGCGCCGCGAAGATCGGAGGACGTAAGCACCATCAGCCTCGGATCGGGAGCGCCCGGCGCGGGTCGAATCGATTGAGCCGGCGCCGCGGCCGTCCAGATACCGGCCAGGAGCACGAGCGGCGCGACGAGCGCGGCGCATGCGATCACGTTCCTCCGAACTGCTCCCACACGCCGACCGTATGGGTGCACGACAGCCTCGTCAACGCACCGCGTCCCAATGCCTCCCGGAACACCGAGAACGCGCCAGCTAGCGTTCGATCGTGATCCGCGAGCTGCCGCTCCCGCCCCACGTCGACCTCGAACGAGTCGGAGAGGTCTGGCGCGTGGACTACGAGACGCGGTTCCGCGAGTCGAGAGCATGGGCGGACTCGCACGGAGTCGAGCCGGCGGCCCGCGATGCACAGCGCCTTTGCCTGTTGGCGGTCGACGTTCAGAACACGTTCTGTACGCCCGGCTTCGAGCTCTACGTCGCAGGTGCGCTCGAGGACAGCCGCCGCCTGTGCTCGTTCATCTACCGGAGCCTGGGCGCGATCACCGAGACAGTCGTCACGCTCGACACGCACCAGGCGTTCCAGATCTTCCACGC
>DATIBA010000131.1:0-3422 GCA_035457765.1 Gaiellaceae bacterium | reverse complement strand
TACGTCATGGCGAACCCGATCTACAGTTTCGTCTCCTCGAGCGGCGTCAAGGAGATCGCCACGTTCGGGGGCCCGGTGGACGAGCTCGTGCCCGCCGCTGTCGCGCGGCGTTTCGCGGAGCTCTACCCGGACGGCCGCCCTGGGGCCCCCGTCTCACCCTCCGAGTAAACTTCTCGACCCATGGACGTACTCGTACTCATCGACCGGCTCGACGACCTCGTGCACAACGCAAAGGCCGTTCCCCTGACCGATCAGGTGCGCCTCGACCGCGAGGAGATCTACGAGATCCTCGACCAGATGCGCGCCACCATCCCGGAAGAGATCAAGCAAGCCCGGTGGATCGTCAAGGAGCGGCAGGAGATGCTCGCCGAGGCGAAGCGGGAGTGCGATCGCATCGTCCAGGAGGCGCGCGAGCAGGCCATGCGCGAGGCGTCGCAGACGGAGATCGTGAGGCTCGCGGAGAACCAGGCCGAGGACATCGTCGACGACGCGCGACGCAAGGCTCGTGAGACGAGGCTCGAGATGGAGGACTGGGCGGACTCCATCCTCTCGACGCTCGAGGTGAACCTCGACAAGTTCCTGACCGCGGTCAAGCGTGGCCGCGAGCGTCTGCACGAGCGGTCCCAGGAGACCGTCGTCGCCGGCATCGGCCCCGAGTCGGACGAGCCGGAGGAGTACGAGCGGTTCTCGTAGTGCTATGCCGCGGCCGGCTCGGTCGCAAGCTCGCGGCACACCGCGATCGCCGATTCGACGAACGCCTCCGCGGCAGGGCTCCGGTGGCGGTCACGATGCCACACGAGACCGATCACCCGAGGCGGAATGCGCTCCTGGAGATCGATCACCTGGATGCTCGGGTCGTCCTCGTCCACGGTGAGCCGCGGCGCGACGCTGATCCCGACCCCCGCACCGACGAGTCCCTGGACGGTCCCGTTGTTGTCGGAACGGAACACGATGTTCGGGGTGCGTCCGGTCGACGCGAGATGGGACTCGACCTGGTCCATCGCGCTGCAGTGGTTGAAGCCGATGAGCGGCTGGAGCGCGATCTCCTTGAGCGTCGGAGTGCGCCGCAGCGCCGACATCGGAGACCCGGCCGGGACGACCAGGACGTAGGGATCGGTGAGGAGCTCGACGGTCTCGTAGGGGCCGGACGGAACCGGCAGCGTCCAGAAGGTCAGGTCGAGCTCGCCGCGCTCGATCATCTCGAGAAGCGCGCTCTCGTTCTGTGACTCGCTGAGCAGAACCTCCACCCGCGGGTGGTGCTTCGAGAAGCGGCGTAGGAGGTTCGGAATGACGCGTGCGCCGACGCTCTGGAACGTGCCGACGCGGAGTCGTCCGGCATCGCCTGCCTCGAGGGCCGCCATGTCTGCCTTGGCAGCCAGGAGTCGGGCCTGGATCGCGTCTGCGTGCCGGAGGAGTATCCGTCCGGCCTCGGTGAGCGAGATCGGCCTGGGCCCACCGGGTCGTTCGATCAGACGGAGACCGACGATGCGCTCGAGCGTGGCGATCTGCTGGGAGATCGCAGACTGCGTATAGCCCAGTCGCTCCGCCGCCTTCCCGAAAGAGCCTGCGTCGGAGATCGCCTTGAGTGCGATCAGGTGGCGGAGGTCGAGCCCCAGCCAGCGATCAGCTTCCATGATAGTCCTGAACGATACCAGGAGGCTTCCTAATGAACGTCGGCGAGGCCGGGATCGCTCGTGTGGCGCGGGGTCCGGCCCGCGCTACGCTCCGGAGCGTGACGACGATCGACCTCGGGCGACTGCGACTCCGGCCAGGAGACGTTCGCGAGGAGCGGCTGGAGCTCGAGCTCGAGCCCTTCGTTCTCGGCGGACAACGCTACGAGCCGTCACCACCCCGCCTGCCCGTCGATCTCCGGATCTCCCAGGCCTCGGGTGCGACCGTCTTCGAGCTGCGCTTGCGGGCCCATCTTGCGGGGCCTTGTATGCGCTGCCTGGCATTCGCGGAGGTCGAGGCGAGCGCGTATGCACGCGAGTTCCACGACCCTGACGCTCCGCTCGCGGACGGACTTCGTTCGGACTACGTGAGCGACGATCGCCTCGACGTCGCAGCGTGGGCTCGCGACGCCATCGCGCTCGAGCTCCCCGAGCAGATTCTCTGCCGACCCGACTGCGCGGGCCTCTGTCCCGTGTGCGGGAAGGACATGAACGTGGAGCCGCACGAGCACGCGGACCGCGAGCTCGACCCGCGTTGGGCCGCGCTGTCCGAGCTGCGCGACCAGCTGTAGCGAGAACGAGCGCCGGCGGTCGGCGGGTTGCGTGTCGACGCCGAGGCAGACACCTTCTCAGCCGCTCGCCGTTCGCACCTGAACGAGTCGGTACCCGGCGATGCCTGACAACGCCGGATCCCCGGCTCGATAGGCCTTGACGAAGAACTGGACGTTGTAGCCGCTCCGAACCCGGAAGTTCGTGTTCGGCACCAGCTGGTACGTCACCCAGCCGTCGGTCGTCGCGATCTGGCGATCCCCTCCACTCGTCACCCTCGGCGTCGAGCGCACGAAGACGAGAGCCTCTCTCACGACATAGCCTCGCGTGTCCTTGACCCGGACGCGAACCGTGACGGGCTCGCTTGCGCTCGTCACCGGATTCGGGGAGAACACGACCTGCGAGACGATCAGACGCTGATCGCGAGGCACGCTCGTCGCCGGGATCGAGATCTCGCCGCTCGGGAGCCGAACCGCCCCGGACGGCAGGGGTGCGGTCACGATCGGCGACTCGGCCGAGAGGACGGTGACACTGCCAACAGCGTTTCGGGCGGTGACGTTGAAGCGCATCCGGTGGTTGACGTCGGCCGACGTCAAGCGGTACGTGCGGCCGGTCGCACCCGCGATCGAAACGCACTCGCCGCCTTGGGCGTTGCAGCGGAGCCAGCGATACGAGAACGAGATCGATTCGCGGCCGGTCCACGAGCCGGGATCGGCCGTCACGACGGAACCCGAGAGCATGGTGCCGCGGACCGACGGGAGCGACGTGTTCACGGGCGATCCGAGAACGGGCGCCGTCGGGTTCGAGGCCACCGTCAGCGAGCCCTGAGCGTTCGTCGCCGTGACGCGCACGCGCATGCGGAAGTCGACATCAGCTCGTACGAGCTGGTATCGGCGCCCGGTCGCACCGGAGATGATCGTGCAGTCACCTCCGTCGGGACGTCCGCCGTCGGTTCCGCAGCGAACCCATTGATACGCGAACGTGATCGGCTGAGTGCCGCTCCATGAGCCGGTCGACGACGTCAGTGTTCTGCCCTGCTCAGCTCGTCCGGTGATCGCCGGTTCGGCAGTGTTTACCGGCGGCGTGGCGGGAACGGCCATGCCCTTGCCTCCGAGCAGTGCGAGCGTTGCGAGACCGAGGAGTGCAGCGGGAATCGTGAAGCTCCTACGAGTGTTGCGGACTGAGATCATGCCGCCCTCCTTG
>DATIBA010000130.1:0-7169 GCA_035457765.1 Gaiellaceae bacterium | reverse complement strand
GAGCACGGAGAGGGCGAGGAGCACGTAGAGGATGTTCAGCACGGCGTTCAATCCGGAGATCTGGTTGTCGATGAACTCCTCGCGCGTCTGCACCTTCGCGTTCGGGAAGTCGGCGAGCGCCTCCTCGAGAGCGGCGGTGTTCTCGTCCGTCACGTCGCCCTCCATCGCGATGAAGCTGTAGAGGTTGCGGGGATTCTCGACCTTCGCGTCCCAGGCACTCGTGGAGATCGTGACGTTGCCGAATGGCGAGCCGCCGGTCGGCGGATCGAAGATGCCCTCGACGGTGAAGCTCTCCGTTGTCCCGTCGGGGAACGTCACGTCCATCGCCGAGCCGACCTCGAGCTTGTTGTCGTCGGCGTAGCCGTCATCGACGAACGCACCGTCCTCACCGAGGTTCGCGAGCACGTCCTGGGAGCCGTCCTTCCACTTCAGGTTGATCAGCTCCCGCGCCGTGGGATCGACGGCGGTCGCGAAGATCGTCTCGTCGAACGTGCGGACCTCACCGGTGCGGACGTTCATGACCGCAACCACGCCCGGCGCCTCGGCAGCCGCGTTCGCCGCGTCGACCGGGATCGGTGAGAAGTTGTTCTGCGCCGTGATCCCGTAGTCCGAGTCCGAGGTCTTCCAAAGATCGTCGACGGCACCCCGGAACGTCTGCACGATCCCGGCCGCGAGCGTCGCGACGAGGGTCACGAGCGCGAGGCCGATCATCAGCGCGCTCGCAGTCGACGCCGTCCGTTGTGTGTTGCGTCTCGAGTTCTCGCGGCCGATGCGGGCGGTCGACGCGTCCGGGACGACCCCGGGAAACTCGGCCGGCCACTCGGGCTGCCAGTGTGAGACCGCCTTCCAGACGACCATGATCAGCACGATCGCGAGCACGAGTGGGTTGATGAGTGCGCCCACGAGGAAGGCGCCGATCCGCTGGGGCGCTCCACCCGGCCCCCACGCTCCGCGCCGAAGGAGCCAGTAGGGGAGTGTGAAGAACGGCCAGACGAGGACGCTGAGTACGAAGACGGACCAGCGCGCGATCGGTGACATCGCAGACGCGAGGCCGGGAATCAGCCTCGTCGTCACACGAGCGACACCGAAGAAGACGAGCAGCACGCCGACGCCCATCCACAGGAGCACGCTCGTCGTCCCGAGCCCCGGCACGAACAGTCCGTAGAAGAGCGCGGCGAACCCGAGACCGCACGACACGACGGCTCCGAGCGTGCGCGACGGAAAGAGCGAGCACCCGAACAGCACCATGAGCAGCCCGAGGACGGAGGCGAGAATCGAGACGAGCGTGTTGCCGGGAGTCGTCGTGATCGCGAGCGCCCCGACGACCACGCCGACTGCCGTGAGCAGCGCGCCGAGCAGTGAGCTTCGCAGGGCATCGAGTGGCTCGCCGGGGAGCGTCGCGCCCTCTCGCACCGCGGCGATCGGCGGGACGGTCGTGGCCCGGAATCCCGGGTAGACGCTCGCGAGGACGGTGACGACGATCCCCGCGGCAAGTGCCACGATGATCGTGCGCGGCTCGAACACCAGCCCGGTGTTCGGAAGCGTGAATCCAACGGCGTCGAAGAGCTCGAACAACCCCTTGGCGAGCAGGAGTCCGAGGAAGAGCCCGATCACCGAGGCGACGACCCCGACGACCAGCGCCTCGACGAGCACGGATCCGAGGATCTGCCTGTTCGTCGCGCCGATCGTCCGCAGCGTCGCGAACTCGCGCGTCCGCTGAGCGATCGTGATCGAAAGCGAGTTCGCGATCACGAACGAGCCGACGAAGAGGGCGATCCCCCCGAACGCGAGGAGGAACGTCTGCAGGAAGGAGATGAACTCGCTCGTCTCCTCGGAGTCCGCCTGCGCTTGCTCCTCGCCGGTCTTGACCTGCGTCCCGGGCGGGAGGATCGGCTGGACCTGGGCCACGAGCTCGTCCGGGGCCACGTCGGGCTGGGCCGCGATCGCGATCTCGTCCAGCTTCCCGTCCTTCCCGAAGACTCGCTGCGCGGTCGGAAGGTCGAAGCCGGCGAGGGTCGCGCCGCCGATGGTCAAGCCGGAACTGAACTGAAAGATGCCCGACAGCCGCAGACGCTCCACGGGCCCCTCGGCCTGGACGCCGATGACCTCACCCACCTCGAAGTCGTTGTTCGCCGCCGCACCCTTGTCGATCGCGATCTCGTCGGGTCCCGGCCAGTCGCCTTCGAGCAGCGTGAGGGGGTTGAACTGCGACTCGCCGGACGCGATCGAGAAGCCGATGTTGGGTGCGCCGCCGGAGACGATCGCATCTCCCTTGTCGTCGATGAGGGTCGCCTCCCCGTCGACGCTTCCCTCGGCTTCGGCGACTCCCGGCAGCGCGCGCACCTCTTCGAGCAGGCCGTCGTCGAACGTCGGCTCGGTGACGCCGCTCCCCTCCGAGAGGTCGAACGCCGACTTGCCGGTGATGACCGCGGTCGAGCCCTCTCGAATGTCCGTGAAGATGCGGTCGAACGCCTGGTCGATCGAGTCCGTGAGGACGTACGTGCCGCTGATCATCGCGACGCCCAGCACGATCGCGGTCGCAGTCAGCGCCGTTCGGAGCTTGCGGCTCAGGAGCCCACGGATGGCGAAGCGGCTCACCCCGCGAGATTACCCTGGCGGGCCCGCGGCGTGGCTCAGAGCGGCTTCGCCCTGCGGAAGCCGGAGGGTGGTGGCGTCAGGCTCCTGGCGTCGCAGGGGCGGCGCTCGCAAGTGAGCCAAGCGCGAGCCGCGCAGGACAGTACGAGAGGTACGGACAAGCGGCGAGCGCGCCGGATCGCGCCGCGAGCGTCGTCAGCCGGTAGCGGAGGCCGGCTCCGCCGGCCGGGAGCGACCGGCAGCCTGCGGCGTCAGGGTTACTCGTAGGCGATGGCCTCGAGAGGATTCAACTTCGCGGCCCGGCGGGCGGGCATGATCGCGGCGAGGATCCCGATGACGATCGCGACGATGGTCAGCACGAAGAGCTGCGCCCACGGGATCGCGAACCGCACGTCGTACTCGGAGAGCGCTCGGTTGACGAGCACGGCGAGAAAGATCCCGAGCGGCAGCCCGACCGCCGCGCCGATGAGCGCTGTGATGATGCTCTCCTGACGAATCATCCGGCGGACCTGCCGCCGCGTCATTCCTATCGCGCGCAGCATCCCGATCTCCCGGGTGCGCTCGTACACCGAGAGGACGAGCGTGTTGACCATCCCGAAGATGCTCACGAACACCGCGAGGGTGAGCATGACGTAGAGGAACGAGATGAACTCGTTGAAGTCGGCGTCCTCGCGCTGGATCCACTCCTCCCGGGTTTCCAGCTGTGTATCCGGGAAGCCGGCGATCGCCCCTTCCAGCTGCGCGCGGTTGACCTCGTTCGGCTCGCCCGGGACGTTCGCCCACGTCCAGCGGTTACGGGGGCGGTCGTAGAGCGAGTCGAAGAGCTGCGTGGAGACGTTCACGCTCTCGATCAGCGGGTAGAACGGAGGCGGCTCGAAGGTCCCTGCCACGGTGATCGTCGCCCTCCGATCCGCGGTCGATCGGAGCGTGAGCACGTCTCCCGCCGAGAGGTCGTGATCCTCGGCATAGTTCGAGCTGACGACCGCGCCCGTCGTACCGAGCGTGGCGAGGACGCTTTCGTCGCCCTCGCGCCAGTCGAAGACGTAGGCCTCGGCGATCGTGTCGGGCTCGATGCCGCCGATCTCCGTCGTGACGTCATTGACGAGCCCCGCGTCGGACCGAACGCTGGTAACGACATCGGGCACCGAAGAGGCCGCGAGCGCATCGCCCGCTGCCGCCACGAACGGCGTGTATCCGTCGAGCGAGGTCACGACGTAGTCGGCGGCGATCTGCTGCTCGATGGCCTCCCGGTTCGACACCTTCATCCCGTTCGTGAGCGTCGCGATGAACGAGACCAGCGCGATCCCGATCATGAGCGCCGCCGCGGTTGCGGCTGTCCGGCCGGGGTTCCGGCGCGCATTCTCGCCGCCGGTGCGTGCGGCGACGCGATCCGGAACGACGCCCGGGAACTCCATGGGCCACTCCGGCTCCCACCTCGTGACGGCCCGGCGGAGCCACATCGCGAGGACGATCGGTACGAGAAACGGATTGAGCAGGGCGCCGGCGGCGAGGGCGCCGACTCGACGCGGGCCCGAGCCCGGGCCGAACGCCCCGTACCGCTGAAGCCAGTACGGGAGCAGGAAGAGCGGCCAGGCCAGCACCGTGAAGGCGAATGCCGCCCAGCGGCCGACCGGGCTGCCGAGCGCAGCGAGCGGTCGAACGGCGTGGGACGAGAGCATCGCGACGCCCACGAAGAGGAGAAGAACGCCGGCCGCGATCGAGATCAGCCGGTCGGCGGTCCCCAGCTTGTCGGCGAACATCGCGCGCCCGAGGACGACGAGCGCGACCACGACGACGAGCCCAGCGACCCACGGCACGAACCGGGCGAACCTCGACTTCGGAAGCGTCGCGCCCTCGCGGACGGCTGCGATCGGCGGCACGCGCGTCGCCCGAATCGCCGGGAAGAGGCCGGCGAGGAGCGTGATGCCGATTCCGACGACCAGGGAGACGACGATCGTCCTCCAGGCGAAGACTCGATCGGCGCTCGGAAGGTCCACACCGAGACTCCCGAAGAGCGCCTCGATCCCCTCGGCCAGGACGATGCCCAGTCCGAGGCCGACGAGCGACGCGGCGAGCCCGATCACGAGCGATTCGAGGATCACGGATCCGAGAATCTGGCGTCGCGACGCTCCGATCGTCCGCAGCGTCGCGAATTCGCGTGTGCGCTGCGCAACCGTGATCGAGAACGTGTTGAAGATCACGAACGTGCCCACGAAGAGCGCGATGACGCCGAACGTGAGGAGGAAGTACCTGAAGATCGACGTGAACTCGCTCACCTCGTTCGCCTGCTCCTCGGCCTCGGCAGCAGCGCTGACGACCTCTGCGCTCGTGGGGAGAACGGGAGAGATCGCCGCGACGACGTCCTCTTCGGAGACACCCTCCCGGGCGGCCACCGAGATCGCGTCGTACTCACCTTCTCGCCCGAGGAGCTGTTGGGCGGCAGGGATCGTGAACACGACGAAGCTGATGCCGCCGAGACTGTCGACCTCGCCGTACTTGGCGACGCCGACGAGCTCGAACGGGCGCTTCGGCTGCAGGGTCGAGACCTCGACGGCGTCACCTACCTCGAATCCCTGCTGGTCGGCTGTCCCGGCGTCGATGACGATCTCGTCGTCGCCCGCGGGCCACCGACCCTCGTAGAGGTTCAGCGGGTTGAACTGGGCGAGCGCTGGATCCGTGTCGATGCCGAATCCGAGCGTCGGCCAGCCCTCCGAATTCACCGACTCGCCCTCCGGCGTGAGCACCCTCGTGTTTCGCTCGTCGAGGACGCTGCCGGTCGCCAGAGCGACCTCGTCGACGCCGCGCACGACGTCCAGGAGCGAGGCGTCGACCGGCGGCGGAGGAGGTTTCTCGCCGTCGATGGAGATGTCCAGGCCCTTGCCGGTCACGACCGCGTCGGTCCCGGCGTACGAGTCGACGAGGAGGTTGTTGAATGCTCGCTGAACCGTGTCCGTGAGGACGTAGGTGCCGCTGATCATCGCGACGCCTAGGACGATCGCGATGCCGGTCAGGAACGCGCGGAGCTTTCTCCCCGCGAGGCCGCGGAGCGCGACCTTGATCACGCGGCGGCAACCTCCTCCATGACGGAGAGGATCTGGTGCTGGTCGCACTCGCCGAGCTCGCGCACGATCTCGCCGTCGGCGAGGAAGAGCACGCGGTGCGCCATCGAGGCCGCACGGGCGTCGTGCGTGACCATCACGATCGTCTGCCCGTACTCGTCGACCGAGCGGCGGAGGAGCTCGAGGATCTCGTGCCCGGTCGCAGAGTCGAGGTTTCCGGTCGGCTCGTCGGCGAAGAGGACGGTCGGCTTCGAGACGAGCGCGCGGGCGATCGCGACGCGCTGCTGCTGCCCGCCCGACAGCTCCGCGGGCCGGTGCGAGAGCCGGTCCGAGAGCCCCACGTCGTCGACCAGCTGGTCGAACCACCCGTCCTCGGGCTTTTCGCCCGCGATCGTCAGCGGCAGGAGGATGTTCTCCTTCGCGTTCAGCATCGGCAAGAGGTTGAAGAACTGGAACACGAACCCGATGTGTTCCCTCCGCAGCTTCGTGAGGTCGTTGTCGCCGAGCGTCGTGATCTCCGTTCCGGCGACCTCGACGTCTCCCGCCGTCGGCTTGTCGAGCCCCGCCAGGATGTGCATCAACGTGGACTTCCCGGAACCCGATGGCCCCATCACTGCTGTGGCCTTGCCCGGCGCGATGTTCACGGAGACCCCGCGCAGGGCGTCCACGGCTGTCTCTCCCTCTCCATATCGTCGTGTCACGTCGCGCGCGACGACCACAGCCCCGTCCTGGCTCTCCGTCATTCCCGGCTCCTCTCTCGTGATCGAGGGCCTAAGGCTAGCCCCCTCGCCCGGTATCCGTCGAACCTTCCGCGAAAACTGCTCACCCGAACGGTGGTTTCTGACGACCGGGGGCTCCGTCACAGTTTCGGGTGTGGAGAAGTCGGCGCAGATCCAGGAGACGCTCGAACGGGCGCGTGCGGCGACCGACAAGCTGCTCGACCCGATCTCGGACGACGAGCTCGCGACCCAATCCTCCCTGTTGACCTCACCGCTCGTGTGGGACTACGCCCGAATCGCGAACTTCGAGGAGATCTGGCTGCTCCGCAACCTGAACGGCGATTCCCCGGTCCTCGTCCGCCATTCCGAGGTCGAGGAGGCGTTCCGACACGAGGACGAGCAGCGTCCCGGCCTCGCACTCCTGCGACCCGCGGCCGTGCGGGCATACGCCGAGGACGTGCGCGGCCGTGTCCTCGACGCGCTCGAGCACGTCGATCTCGACGCACCGAACGCGCTGCTGCACGACGGGTTCGTCTTCGGTCTCGTCGTCCAGAACGAGCTCCAGCGCCAGGAGACGATGCTCCAGACGCTCCAGCTTCGCACCGGAGCCGAGTACCCGGTGCCTCGCGCGACCGCACCCGACCGCGCACCCGGCGGCCCGACCGAGATTCGCGTTCCCGAGGGATCGTTCGTGCTCGGCGCGGTGGGGGAGCGGTGGGCCTACGACAGCGAGCTCGGCGCTCACGAGGTCGAGCTGCGGTCGTTCTGGATCGACCGCGCTCCCGTCACGAACCGC
>DATIBA010000129.1:0-2953 GCA_035457765.1 Gaiellaceae bacterium | reverse complement strand
TGGGGCGTGTGGCGCGAGACGCCGGTGTTCTAGACGCGCTCGACGACTCGCTCGTACACGGCTTCGTATCGCTCCGCGACCGACTCCCAGCTCAGCGAGTCGCGGATCAGCGCGCGGCCGCTGTCGCCCATTCGTGCGCGCACGGCCGGATCACCCGCAAGCTCGACGATCGCGTCAGCCAGCTCGTCGGCGTCCTTCTCGTCGACCAGCAGCCCGGTCTCGCCGTCGCGAACGAGCTCGGGCAGACCTCCGACCCTGGTCGCCACGAGCGGCTTGCCGGCCGCCATCGCCTCGAGCGCGACGTTCGGCAGCCCGTCGACGTAGCCCCCGTAGTGGACCGACGGGACGACGACGATGTCGGCGACGCCGAGGTAGATGGGAATCTCGTCCCGTTCGACCATGCCGGCGAAGACCACGCTGTCGGCGATGCCGAAAGACCGTGCGCGCACGCCCAGCTGCTCGCGCAGATCGCCGTCCCCGACGAGCACGAGGCGGAGCTCCGGCCGTGCGACGCGCGCCTTCACGAGCGCCTCGACGAGGTACTCGAACCCCTTCACGGGGATGAGCCTCCCGAGGCCGGCGACGACGACGTCGTCGGGGCGGAGGCCGAGCCGTCCACGGAGGCGCTCGACCTCTCGCGGATCGGCCTCGAGCGAACGGGCGTCCGCCCCGTACGGGATCAGCTCTCGCAGATGAGAGGCGCCGAGCCTACGCGCGCGCTCGAGTAGGTCTCCGCTCGGCGCGGTGACGGCGGCGGCTCGCGCGAAGGTCCACCGCGTCGCTCGGCCGATGGCGCGGGAGCGCTCGGAGACCGCCATGTCGGACCCGTGCAACGTGACCACGAGCGGAAGGTCCTGCCGGCGCGCGGCGATGGCCCCGATCGGCCCGTTCGGGACGATCCAGTGCGCGTGAACGAGATCGAACTCACCGCTTCGGAGGAGTGCGTCGGCAGTTCGAAGGGCGGAGAGGAGGACGAGCGGCGCGAGCGCGTACAGCGGCCGCTTGATCTTCACTCCTCCTTCGAGCGATTCGGAGTAGCCCCACGGCGTCCACGAGCGGACCGGCGAGTAGCGGTACGGGTGGTAGTGGACGCGCCCCTCCGTGTCCGGCCTGCTCCAGCTGCGACTCTCGGGGAGAAGAAGGTGGACGGTGTGCCCTCGTGCGGCGACGTGCCGGACGATCGCCTCGACGAACGGAGCCGTCGGGTCTCCCTCGTATCTGGGGTACGAGGACGTGATCGCCAGCAGGTTCACGGGCGGTCGATCAGTCGAGCCAGCTCAGCGCCGGACCCCCTCGACGAGCCGCTCGATCCGTTCGCGCTCGTCGATGCGCTCCTCGTGCTGCGAGGTGATCAGCTCGGAGACGAGTCCGAGGGACACGAATTGAACACCGACGACCATCAGCAGGACGCCGAGCGTGAAGAGCGGACGGCCGCCGATGCCCTGGCCCCAGAACCAGGCGACGGTCAGGTAGAGGAGGATGATGAAGCCGACGGAGCCCATGAGCAGCCCTACTCCGCCGAAGAGATGCAACGGCCGGTGCCGATATCGCCCCATGAACGTCACGCTCAGGAGATCGAAGAATCCGCGCAGGTACCGCTCGGGCCCGTACCGAGAACGGCCGTGCGGACGTGGCCGGTGGTTGACCGGGATCTCTGCGATTCGGTAGCCGCGGTAGGAGGCGAGCACTGGGATGAAACGATGGAGCTCCCCGTACAGGCGCATCCCCTGCAGCACCTCGGCTCGGTATGCCTTCAGTCCGCAGTTCACGTCGTGGAGTCGCACGCCCGACACCAGCGCCGTGGACCAGTTGAAGATCTTCGAGAAGAGCCGCCGCGTCAGAGGGTCGTTGCGGCGCGTCTTCCAGCCCGAGACGAGGTCGAACCCCTCGTCGAGCTTCGCGAGCAGCCGCGGGATCTCCGCCGGGTCGTCCTGGAGGTCCGCGTCGATCGTCACGACGATGTCGCCTCGCGCTTCGAGGAAGCCGGCCTGAAGGGCGGCCGCCTTCCCGAAGTTCCTCCGGAGATGGACGACGACGACGTTCGTCGAGTCGGCGTGGAGTCGCTCGAGGACCGACAGGCTCCCGTCGGTCGAGCCGTCGTCCACGAAGATCACCTCGAAGTCGTCTTGGGTGTCGAGCGCGCTCGCAATCTCTCGATAGAGCGTCTCCAGCGAATGCTCCTCGTTGAACAGCGGCACGACGACGGAGATCACGACAGGAGGGTATCGGCCTGTCAGGTCGGCGTCTTCAGCCCGATCGGCTAGACGTCGAGCTCGAGCCCGTCGTATGCGAGCTCGTACTCGTCCGGTGTCGGAAGCTCGCTCGGACGGTGGGTGACGAGCAGCCGCCTTGCCCCCGACGCTTCGAATGCCTCGATCGCTTCGTCGAGAGAGAGGTGGCCGCGCGGCTCCCCGTCGAGCTCGCCGCGCAAGAGGGTCGCCTCACAGACGAAGAGGTCGGCGTCTCGCGCCGCCTCTACGAGCTCCGGCGACGGTGCCGAGTCGCCCGAGTACGCGAGCACCGCCCCGTTCGACTGCACGCGGAACGCATAGGTCTGGAGTGTGTAGTGCGGAACTCGCGTCGCCGTGACCGAGAGCTTGCCGATGGGGAACGGAACGTCCGGCTCGTACTCGCTCAAACGGAACGTTCGCTCGAACATGTCCGGAAACCCGAGCTGTTCCCCGAGCCCTGCCAGGAACGATCCGCCGCCCGGCTGCACCCAGAGCTCCGGCTTGGGGACGGGGCCGTTCGACGCGAGGTAGAAGCTGCCCCAGACCCAGGGGACGAGATCGCCCCAGTGGTCGAGGTGGAAGTGGGTGATCGCGATGGCGTCGACGTCCGGCCAGAGCGCCGTCTCCCTCAATCTGCCGAGCACGCCCGGTCCACAGTCGAGCAGCACACGGCTTCCGTCCGCCTCGAGCATGTAGCCGGAGTGCGCGCTGCCGGGGTTCGG
>DATIBA010000128.1:0-20919 GCA_035457765.1 Gaiellaceae bacterium | reverse complement strand
GGCGAGGGTGTAGAGCGTCAACCAGACGAAGGTCAGCGTGCAGAAGAGGAATCCCAGGGCGAGCAGCGCGACGAACGACGCGCTTCCTTCCGGCGCGAACTGGGGGAGGAGGCTCGCGAAGAACACCGCCATCTTCGGGTTCCCGAGGTTGCTGAGGAGGCCCTGCCGGAACGCCCGTGGCGCAATTTCCGTTCCCGGTCCAACGACAAGACGGTCCGGGGAATCCGAGCGGTGTCCACGGTTGCGTAGCGCAGCCACGAGCGACTGCAGCCCGAGGTAGACGAGGTACGCGGCTCCGGCGAGCTTGATCGCGCGGAACACAGGCTCCGACGCGGTGAGGAGCGCGACGATCCCCGCGCTCGCGGCGATCGTCCACACCGCCTGTCCCGCGGACACGCCTGCGGCGGTGGCTACGCCACCGCTCCGCCCGCCCGCGAGCGTGTTCCGGATCGTGAGCGCCGTGTCCTGTCCCGGCGTGCAGATGACGACCGCGGACACCACGACGAACGCGACGAGGCTCTCGAACACTCACTGGGAAGTATCCCGCGCCGCCCGGCGTTCGCATCTCACGATGGCTCGAGCTCGCGCGTTGACAGCTGCGATGACCTCCCGGGCTCGCCTGTCTCTCGTCGCCGTCGTCATCATCTGGGCGGGCTCGTTCTCGGCCATCAAGGCGCTCCTCGACGACGGCGTCGCTGCGGGCGACATCGCGATCATGCGGTACGCCATCGCGGCTCCCGGTTTCGCCCTCATCCTCTGGCGCGCCCGGGGGCTGCCGGGTGTCACCAGGAGTGATGCCGCGCGGGTACTCGCAGCCGGACTCTTGGTCGTCGTCGGCTATCACATGTTCCTGAATGCGGGCACGCAGTACACGACGGCCGGTATCGCCGCGCTCGTGGTCGCTCTCGCGCCGGGGATGACCATGCTTCTCGCATTCGGGCTCGGCCTCGATCGAGTCCGGCGCCGGCACGTGGTGGGACTCACGGTCGCGTTCGTCGGTGTGGCGATCGTCGTCTCCTTGGGATCGGGGAGCGAGCTGTCGCTCCAGAGTGCGAAGGGGCCGCTCATCGTCCTCGGCGCGCCGCTTTCGTTTGCGCTCTACAACGTCATCCTGAAACCGCTTCTCGGCCGCTACGACCTGCTCGCGCTCACGGCCGCGACGAGCCTCGTGGGGATCGTCGGGCTCGCACCGTTCGTTCGTTCGTCGACGATCGACCTGGTGGTGGACATGTCTGCGACAGAGGCGGCACTGCTCTTCTATCTGGGGCTGCTCGCGACGTTGCTCGGCTACATCCTCTGGAACGTCGGACTTCGGACTCTCGGCCCGACACGCACGGTTGCGCATGCGTACGCGATCCCCGCTCTCGCCGTGCTGTTCGGCGCTGTCACCCTCGGCGAGACGTTGACTCCATGGCTCGTCCTGGGGGGTGCGCTCGTCGTCGGGGGTATCGCCGCGGCCCAGGGTGCGATGATCCCCGCTCGCCGCGCGAAGCAGAGGACGCCGATCGGGCAGGAGCACGAGATCGCCAGCACCTGAAGCCGACGGAGGTCCGATTTCTCCCGGGCACCCTCACGGAACGCCCGATCTGGACTAGAGGCCGTAGGCCTCGAGCAGCCGCAGCCAGACCTCGCTGACGGTCGGGAACGACGGAACGGCGTGCCACAGCGTGGCGAGCGATGCTTCGGCGACGATCGCGATGGTGGCCGAGTGGAGCAGCTCCTGTACGTCCGGGCCGGTGAAGGTCGCACCGACGATCACGGAGCGCGAGGCGTCCACGACGAGCTTGCTCGTCCCCTTGATCCCATTGCCGCGCGTGTACGCGCCCGCGACATCGCCGGTGCCGGTCGTCACGGTTCGCACGTCGATGCCCCGCTCTCGGGCCTGATCCGCGGTGAGGCCCACCGCCGCGACCTGCGGGTCGGTGAACGTCACGCGGGGGAGAGCGAGGCCGTCGGCGATTGCGCGAACCTCTCTGCCGAGGATCGCGTCGGCCGCGAGACGACCGTGATACTTGCCCATGTGCGTGAGCGGAGCGCGGCCGTTGACGTCGCCGACGGCGTAGAGCCAGTCGCCGTCGACGCCCACGGCGCGCAGCGAGTCGTCGACCACGATCGAGCCCTCCGGCTCGAGCCCGACCGTCTCGAGCCCGATGTCCGTCGTGTTCGGACGTCGGCCGACGCCGACGAGCAACTCGTCGCCTTCGAAGGTCCTCCCGTCCGCGAGGGTGAGGACGATGGTTCCGTTCGTGCGAGCTGTCCTGGTCGCACGTGCCCCGAGCAGGACCGTGATCCCCTCAGCTTCGAAGGCGGCAAGCACCTCGTCCCCGGCGAAGGGTTCCTCGCGACCGAGCAGGCGTGGGCCGCCTTCGACGAGTGTCACCTGGCTGCCGAGCCGTGCGTACGCCTGCGCGAGTTCGACCCCGACGGCGCCGCCTCCCAGGACGACCAGCCGCTGGGGAACGCTTCCAGCTTCGGTCGCCTCCCGGTTCGTCCAGGCCATGACGTCGGCAAGACCTTCGATCGGCGGCAGCAGCGGTGACGTTCCGGTGGCCACGACGACTGCGCGCCGTGCCTGCAGTCGTTTCGTGCTCCCGTTCGCGTTCACGTCGACGAGGCGCTCACCCGCCAGCCGGCCGCTTCCTCGGACGAGCGTCGCGCCGACTTCCTCGAGCCAGCGCGCCTGACCGGCGTCGTTCCAGCTCGAGGTCATGTAGTCGCGCCGAGCGAACGCCGCCGGGGCGTCGATCGCTCCGTCGACCGCCTCGAGCGCGCCGGGAACGCGGCGAGCGGCCGCGAGGACGTCGCCCGGGCGCAGCAGTGTCTTCGAGGGGATGCATCCCCAGTAGGAGCATTCGCCGCCCACGAGCTCGCGCTCCACGAGTGCGACCGAAAGACCGCCCGCCGCGCACCGACCGACGACATTCTCCCCCGCGGGGCCGCCACCGACGACGACGACGTCGTAGGACTCGCTCATTGAAGTGGAGTCTCGCGAGCTTGGCTCGTCGTTACGCATCGAGCGCGAGCCGCTGACGAAGCCACTCGGCCTGCCGCGCGCGCTCGATCTTGTAGCCGTCCGGCTCGAGCTCGTCGGCCGTGTGTGCGACGAGGTACATCGACAGGGCCGTCGCGCTCGGATCGGGCCCACCGGCGACGTCGACGATCATTGCGACGCGCCCCTTCGTGAGCGGATCGTGGTGCTCTTCGGCAAGCTCGAGGGCGCGCGCGGCACATGAGCGCGCGAGCTCGCGAGAGAGAGCTGGGTCCCACGCCTCGATCTGCTCGAGCACGCGTCCACGCCGGGCGACGAGGACACCCTCGTGATCCAGCGCGACCTCGTCGACCTCGACCCGCCACAACTCCTCGTCCACCCAGCGTGGGAGTGCCTCGACGCGGCAGGCATGGACGCCGTTCGCACACAAGCCCAGCTCGCCCTGGGCTTCGACCCATTCGCCGACCGGCCACTCGAAGTCCCGGAACGGCGAAACCCCGCCCGGCCGCGTGAACTTGTAGGCGATGGTCGTCACTCGCGCGTACGCTTCCAGTCCTTGAACGCCGAGAGGAGCTCCTCGCGGATGGGTGACGGGGGCTCCGAGTCGTCGGGCTCGCCCGTGAGCTCGATCGTGCGGCGCATGTGGTCGAGGTAGTCTCGGCACCAGCTGCACCAGACGAGGTGATGCTCGAAGTCGAGGCGCTCATCGGGCGGAAGGACCCCCTCCAGGTAATCCGTCACGAGCTCGACGACCTCCCGGCAGGTCAGATCGGTCGGTTGCGGGACGGACATGCTCACTCCTCCTCGAGGTACTGCTCGAACGCGGCGCGCAGCTTCGAGCGCCCACGGTGCAGGAGTACCCGCTGGTTGCCTTCGCTGATCCCCAGGACGTCGCAGACATCTTCGGCATCCCAACCGGCAACGTCTCGGAGGGTGACGACGATGCGCTGGGTCTCGGGGAGCATCCCAAGCGCTCCGACGATGCGCTCGCGCGCTTCCCGCGCGAGCAGCCGCTCCTCCGGGATGGTCCCCAGCGAGCGCGGCGGCGCAGCCCAGTGGCCGGGCCATTCGTTGTCGGAGCCGCGAAAGCGCTCCTCGGGGACAGCGAGCTCCTCGCCTTCCGGGGCGAGCGACGAGAACGGCATCGTCCGTGCCTCGCGGACACCGCGCGTCTTTGCCTTGTTCACGAGGATCCGGAACAGCCAGGTCTTGAAGGACGAGCGACCCTCGAAGCGGTCGATTCCGTCGAGGACGGCGAGCCAGGTCTCCTGGACGACCTCCTCGGCCACGGACCGCGTGCGTACGAAGTCCTGCGCCAGCCGGAGTAGCGATTTCGAGTACGCGGTGACGACTTGGGTGAACACACCCTCGTCGCCGCGCCGAAGCCCGGCCACGAGCAGCGCATCGTCGGTCAGCTGTGCGGAGCCCGTAACAGCCGGTTGCATCCGCGAAGGTTTCCACGTTTCCGGCCAAAGGCCAAGGGCCCGTCGCGCAGGAGTCCGCGCTGCAACCGCGTGCATCCTCTACTGTCGTCGACCGCGCGGATACGTTACGCGCCGTCTAGCACGACGATCGCCGGCCGCGGGCCACCCGTGGTCTCGATCTCGCCGAGATCGGGCGTGCGCGTGATGACGTCGATGCCTTCGGCGGTCACGAGGACGGTGTCCTCGGACTTCGCGCCGCCCGTCAGCGACGGATTCCAGGCGACCGCCGCCTTCGCCGGGACTGCCGTCGACTCGTTCGGGACGGCGAAGACCTCTCGGCCGCGGTAGCCCGTGAGCCCACCCTGGTGATGCCGACGCCACTCCTCGGGGAAGCCCTGCGCCGCGTACGCCTGTGAGCCGGCGGCGAAGATGTCACCCAGCGTTACGCCGGGCCGCGATCCTGAAAGGTACGCGGCATCGATCTCGGCGGCTGCATGGACGAGCGCCTCCAGCCCGTGTGGTGGCCGGCCGAAGGAGACGAGTCGTGTCATCGAGACGTGCAGCCCTTCGCGCTCCGCCGTGATGGCGAGGAGCGCGTGCCGTCCGAGTGGAGCCTCGGTCGGAAGGGGATGACGGTGGATGCGCTGTCGGTCCTCGCCACCGACGAGCACCACCGGCGTCGTGAACCCGCGTTCATGTGCCCGGGCGGCGAGTTCGGCCGCGGCGCGGAGCTCCGTCCATTGAGGCCCGAGCTCGAAGAGCGTCTCGCGCACCGCGTTCGCGACCGCCGCGCCCGCGACCCGGTAGCGGGCGAGCTCGTCGTCGCCGAGCTCGATGCGGAGCCCGTCAGGGAGGGACGGCGACTCTTCGAGGCCGTGCCCCTGGTGCCACGGGTACGGGACGAGTTCGTAGCCGAGCTCGTCCAGCCCCTCTTCCTCTCGAACGCGACTGTCCTCGATGTCGGGATAGAGAACACGCGCGCGTTCGCCGTCGAGCGCCACGGTGTACGGCGACCTCGGCGCCGAGTCGTCCACGGGTCGGCCTCGCCCACACAGGAGCCAGCGCACGTCGGCGGGTCGCGACGTCACGAGCACGCCGGCCGCGGCGTCGAGCGCAAGCGCTCTCTTCCGCTCCGCCTCGGCTGCGAGGGCGGTCGGGGTGGGAAGTGAGGTAGCGACCGCGGTCATGCATCGGCGGCCGCTCGGGCCTGGTCGATCTCCCAGGCGGCGGTTATGAGGCCGATGTGACTGAACGCCTGCGGGAAGTTGCCGAGAAGCTCGCCGTGCTCCGGATCGATCTCCTCCGCGAGGAGGCCGAGGTCGTTCGCGTACCCCACGAGCTGCTCGAACAGCTTCGTCGCACGCTCGATCTCGCCTGCCCGGGCGAGGCACGAGACGAGCCAGAAGGAGCAGATGACGAACGTGCCTTCCTCTCCGACGAGCCCGTCGGCGTTCAGGCCCTCGTCGTTGAGGTAGCGCAGCACGAGCCCATCCTGTGTGAGCTCGTTCGCGATGGCCTCGATGGTCGAGCGCATGCGCTCGTCAGTTGCGGGGAGGAAGCCGACGAGCGGCATGAGGAGCGCCGCGGCGTCGAGCTCGTCCGCGTCGAACGACTGTGCGAAGGCCTGCTTCGCGTCGCTCCAGCCACGTCCGAGCACGGCAGTCCTGATCGCGTCGCGCTCCGCCGCCCACTCCTCAGCCTTGGCGTACGTGCCGAGACGGGGAGCGAGCTTCACCGCTCGGTCGAGTGCCGTCCAGCACATGACCTTCGACGACAGGTGATGGCGCGCCTCGCCGCGCATCTCCCACATGCCTGCGTCCTTCTCCCGCCAGCCTCGCGCAGCGGCGTCTGCGAGCTCGGCGACGAAGATCTGGATCTCGGGGTGGAGCTCGCCGAGCTGCTCGTGGTAGAGGTGGAGTGCATCCAGCAGCTCGCCGTAGACGTCGAGCTGCCGCTGCCCCCACGCGCCGTTTCCGACGCGGACCGGTCCCGAGTCGCGCCAGCCGCGTAGGTGCGGAAGCTCCCGCTCCGTGAGGTCGTGCTCGCCCGCGATGCCGTACATGATCTGGAGCGAGTGCATGTCGCTCGCACCGCCACCTGCAGACGAGGTCATAAACGAGATGAACTCGCCGGCCTCGTCGGGGCACGTGCCGATGAAGAGCGCCTGCAGTGTCAGGCTCGCGTCGCGGATCCACGAGTAGCGGTAGTCCCAGTTGCGCTCGCCGCCGACCGTTTCCGGCAGCGAGGTGGTCGGCGCTGCCACGATCGCCCCGGTCGGGCGATACGTGAGACCCTGGAGGACTCGCGAGCTGAACCGAACGAGGTCGCGGTGCGGGCCGTCGTAGACCGAGTGCTCGGCCTCCCACGAGCGCCAGGTCTCGACCGTGTCGTCGACACGAGCAGAGACGGCCTCGGGGTCGGTCGGCTCCGGGGCGTGCCTCGCTTCGGTCGGGATCCAGCGCATCGAGAAGCCGATCTGCTCGCCCTCCGAGATCGAGAAGGACGCGGACATCGTCGCGTGCTCGATCGAGGTCGAGACTCCCGCTCGCACCGTCACCTGGTTCGGGCCGCCGAACGTGCGCCCGCCCTCGTCCGTCTGGCGGAAGAGCGGTCGCACGAGGCCGTACTCGGGCCGTGGTGAGAGCTCCATGACGAGCTCGACGGTGCCCGACACGCCCTCGACGGAGCGCACGAGCTCGTGCGGCGCGTCGATGCCGATGTCGTGGCCGCGCTGCTCGTCGGCGAAGACCAGCGCGTCGCGGAGCCGGACGACGCCCGTCTCCGTCGTGAAGGTCGTCTCGAGGACGAGCGAGCCGTCCGCGTACCGGCGCTCGGTCGTGAAGTCGCCGACCGGGTGGATCGACCAGTGGCCGCCGTCCGCATCGAGTAGCCGTGCGAAGACAGCCGGGCTGTCGAAGCGGGGCAGGCAGAGCCAGTCGATCGATCCGGCGCGCCCCACGAGAGCGGCCGAGTTGCAGTCGGAGAGGAGTCCGTAGTCGGCGATGGGCGTGAAGGAGCCCGCTCGGACGGGCGCCGTGTGCGGAGCGAGTGTCTCGGTCATCGTCGTCTCCTTCAGGCGGCCGCATAGGCGGCGCGGGCCTCGATAGTCGTCGGGTCGAAGTCGGGCGTGAACCGCGGAAGGAGCTCCTGGAGGTCCGCCCAGAGCTGGTACGGCGAGGGTCGCCCCCAGAACCAGTAGCCCACGTACACCTTCTCGATGACGAGACTCGGTCGGAGGATCACGGTGTGCGGGACAGTCGCGTCGTGATGCGTGTCCGTGTACTCGCGGATGTCCAGCGCGGTCTGCAGTTCGAGTTCGCTGTCTGCGAGAAACGTCCAGTGCGCACCGGTCGAGATCTTGAGCTTGTACACATCGTGGAGGTCATTCGGAAGCACGGTCACCATCTGCGTGAAGGCGACCGACGACCACTCGAAGAACTTGAGCATCTCCCGCTGGTGCTGGCGCTCCCGGGGGCAGTGCTCGCCGCGCCCGAGCATGAGCACCATGACGTCGTCGCCCTGAAGCCCGGAGAGTCGCTGGAGGGCGCCGTTCTCGTCCGGCAGCATGATGTCCGGGAACACGTCGCCGATATCGAGGTCTTTCAGCATCGTGGCTCCTTTACACCGGGCGTACGCCCGGGACGTTCAGGCGGATTCGGTAGACGCTCGTCAGCGCGGTGACGTACAGCCCACGGCCGTCGTCGTCTCCCCAGGCGAGGTTGTGCGGCGCTTCGGGCAGCGTCAGCGTGCCGAGGTGGTCGCCGTCGGGCGAGAGGATCCAGATCCCTCCCGGGCCGCAGGCATAGACGTTCCCGGCCTTGTCGACCTTGATCCCGTCGATCGCGTCCTCGTTCTCGTCGCCGGTCATGTCGTCGGCGCCTGTCATGTCGTGGAAGACGATCGCGTGCGAGAGGTCGCCGGAGTCGTCGACCTCGTAGCGCACGACGATCTTCCGCTCCGGATCCCAGTTGCCCACATACAGGAAGCGCTCGTCGGGTGAGAAGGCGATGCCGTTCGGCCCCTCGAGCGCATCCGAGACGAGCTCGATCTCGCCGTCCTTCACACGGAAGACGCCGCTGAAGGGGAGCTCCTTCTCCGGGTCGTCGAACCCCTCGGGCAGGCCGAAGGGCGGGTCGGTGAAGTAGAGCATCCCGTCCGAGCGGTACACGAGATCGTTCGGACTGTTCAGCAGCTTGCCTCGGTACGAGTCGGCGAGCACCGTGATGTCGCCGTGCGGGTTGACGCGGATGACCCGACGGTTGCCGTGCTGGCAGATGGTGAGCAGCCCGTCCGGGCTGAACGTGAGGCCGTTCGAGCCGGGCTGGAAGAAGCGTCCGATGTCGACGCCCGAGTAGCCGCTCTTCGGGCGGCAGACGTCGACGGTGCCCGCGGGTGTCCAGCGGTAGATCACGTTCGTGTTCGGCGAGCTGAAGAGGAGTGCGCCATCGCGCGTCCACACGGGGCCCTCCGTGAACTCGAAGCCTCCGGCGACGCGCTCGAGGACGGCGGCCTCGGGGACGATGGCGTCGATACCTGCGTCCAGGCGATCGATGCGGAGCTCGGCCAGCTCGGTCGTGCCCGCGCGCTCGGCCGAGTAGAAGTCGAGCGTCGCTGACCGCATCCAGATGTAGTTCGCGGGCGAGGCCGAGATCGGCCCATTGATCCCGAAGACTGCGATGTGGAAGCGTTCGCCCGGCTGAACGTCCCGCGAGAGGAGGACGCGGTTCGGCACGTTGAAGCCCCCGACGACCTGGCCGCCCGTCGTGCCGAGAGCGAGCGGCAGCTTCCCGTTCACCCACACCTCCGCGTAGTCGTCGACCTGCACCTCGAAGACGGCGGTCGCCCCGGTCGGGTCGAGATCCCCGATGCGGTCCGGGATCGTGACCTCGATCCGGTACCAGTTGAAGGAGACGCGCCCGCTACCGAGGCGGAGCATCGTCTCCTCGGGTGCGAGCACGCGCCACTCCGAGTCGTCGAAGTCGGGGGACTCGGCGTGAGGCACGACGTCGTACGTCTGGTTCGGCACGTCGCCGGGACCGAGCGGGTCGGCGGCCGAGCCGACCTCGACGAAGTCGACCTCGCGGACCTCGGCGTCCGAGTAGCGCCACGTCCCACGGACGAGCGCCACGCCTTCCTCGGTCTGCAGGTCGACGATCGCGTCGGGCCGACCCGGCAGGAGCTCGGTCGGGCCCGGAAGCCTCGCGGCCACGAGCTTCGTCCTCTCTGCGAGCACGTTCATGCTCACGCCTCGACCTTCACGACGAAGTACAGGAAAGGATCCGACACCTCGACGAACTGGTGCGGGACACCGCTCGGGATCGCCAGCACGTCGCCCTCGGAGAGCTCGTGCCGTGTCCCTCCCTCGACGGAGGCTGCACGGATCTCTCCCGCCGTGACCTCGCGCGGCTCGACGAGCTCGCCTCCCGTGATCACCGCCGCGGTTCCCTCGACGACGTGCATGACGTCGACGAACCGCTCGTGGTATTCGACCTCGCCCGGCGCGCTGCGACGGCCGGCGTCGATCTTGTAGCCGTCCGTGTCGAGGAGGAGGCCACCTTCCTCGAACTTCCTCCGGAGCGTCGCGTTCGAGAAGAAGGCGGCGCCGTTCGAGCGTCCGTTCTGCGAGAGCACAGCCGCGAACGCCTCGGCGCCGGCCATCGCGAGCTCCTGATCCTCGTCGGCCGACGAGGCACCGCTGACGCCGATCGCGCCGACGACCTCTCCGCCGGCGACGAGCGGGATTCCGCCCTGGAGCGGAACGGCGCGGGCCAGGTGGAGCGCCGAGGCGCGACCGCCCGACGCCTGCTCCTCGAAGTCCTTGCTCGGCCGACGGTAGATCGCCGCGGTGCGTGCCTTGTCGGTCGCGACGCCGACGCTGGCCACTTGCGCGCCGTCGGGGCGCCAGAGGTAGACGAGCTCACCGCCCGCATCAACAACGGTGACGACCGGGGAGACACCCCGGCCGGTCGCAATTCCACCAGCCTCCTCGGCGGCCAGGCGCGCGCCGCCGTACGTCAGCGCCGGGGTCTCGACCGTGCTGATCGCAGCCGAGGCGCCCGCGAGTGAGATCTGCTCGTCCTCGTCGGGCGTTTCCCCGCTGGTTCCGATCGCGCCGACGACCTGACCGTCGACGACGAGCGGGATGCCGCCCGTGAGAGCAGACGCCCCGTGGAGGGCCAGCGCGCCGAGCCGACCGCTCGACACCTGCGCCTCGAGCTCGCGGCTCGGGCGGACGAAGATCGCAGCGGTACGAGCCTTGTCGACGGCGACGCGCGAGCTCGCGACCTGCGCGCCCGGTGTGCGGCGGAGGGCGATGAGCTCTCCGTACGGGTCGACGACGGCGATGACGACGCGCGAGCCCCGCTCGAGAGCGCGCTTCTCGGCGGTGGCGAGGGCTGCGCCAGCGCCTGCATCGTCGACGATCAGTCTCGTTCTGACGGGTTGCATCTCATGCTCCCTTCGCATTCACGACGGCCGCCCAGACCGCCGTATCGGTGGTGATGAACAGGGTGTTGCCGCCACGCCCGCCGAAGCTGAAGTTGACGGCGCCGGGAAGCTCGATCTCGCCGAGGAGCTCGCCAGTCGGCGCGAGGACATGGATCCCGTTGCGCGCCGACGCGTAGATGCGATCTTGCGTGTCGACCTTCAGCCCGTCCGGATGCTCGGGTGACCCGACGGCCACGCGGCGCCGGCCGCGGAGGTTGCCGTCCTCCTCCACGTCGAACGCGAGAAGGTGATGCGGTGCGCCGTTGTCGGCGACGTAGAGGATCTGCTCGTCGAGCGAGAAGGAGAGCCCGTTCGGCTTGTCGAAGCCGATCGCGGCCACCGAGACGTCGCCGGTGTAGGGCTCGACGCGGTACAGGCGATCGGGGACGGCCGGCTCGGGCCGGAAGCCCTGGAGGTAGCCGTAGCTCGGATCGGTGAACCAGATCGAGCCGTCGCGACGCACGACGACGTCGTTCGGTGAGTTGAGCGGCAGCCCGTCGACCGCGTCGACGATCGTCTCCCGTTCACCGGTTGCGCGTTCGAGGCGACTGAGGCGCGCCGGCTCCTTCCACGAGCCCTGCTCGCAGACGACGAGGTGCCCGTTGCGGTCGAGCGCCATGCCGTTCGCCTGGTTGGCGTCGGCGACCACGACGGACACATCGCCACTGTCGAGCTCGAGTCGCTTGATCGCGACCGTGGTCGTCCTGACCGTCGTGAAGTACAGCGCGTCCTCCTCGGCGACGTAGACCGGGCCCTCGTGTGCGTCGACTTCGGCGACGAGCTCGAGACGAGGGGCGCTTCCGAGGACGTCCTCGAAGCGCGGGTCGCGCACACGAAACCGGGAGACGGACGCCACTGCGCTCATGCCGCGACGGTTGCCGGCCGGAAGGCGTTCGGGTGCCGAAAGGCGACGAGCGCGCGCTCGTTGGGAACGTCGAATACGAACAACTCGTCCGTCCGCCGATCGCGATAGCGCAGCACCGTCTGGTTTCGCTGGGGATCCCAGAGGAGCCGGACGAGGAGACCGTTCGACCGCCGTTCTGCGAGCTCCACGAGTGTCATGCGCACATGGACTCGCGGCCGGCGCATTTGTTACAGGTGGACTGGGCGCGGCGGTTGCGTTCGCGGTCGCGACGCTCTCGGCGTCGCACTCGACGCGGATGATCGGCGCCTCGTCCGTCCTCGCGTACGTCCTCCTGGCCGGCTTCTGCATCGTCATGCCGTGGGTCGTGCTCGAAGGAGTGCCGGATGGTCTCGACGGGCGCTCGTCGTCGCGTCCGGTGTCGCCGAAGTCGCCGGCTTCGCCTCCTTCGCGTTGGGAGCACGCCATGGCATCGCTGTCGCGCAGTCGTCGCTTCCCAGTTCGCGGCGACTCGCTGCGGTTGCGGCGTACGTCCCCTTCCAGGAGCGCCTCGGAAGGGTCCAGCTCGTCGGGTGACGACGGTCGTCGCCGCCGTCGGCTCCCTCACCTGACTTCGGGCCCGACTTTCTCCGCGGCGTCGTCGATGAGGCGGTACGCGATCCCCGTCGCGAGGGCGTACACGCTGTGATGCCAGAGGTCGATGGCGACCTCTTTCTTGCCCCAGAAGACGAACGGCGGAGCGACCTCGAGCGCTGGAAGCGTGACCTGGGCGCTGCCCCAGACCGCTGCGCCGTGCGCCGCGGTCGCCGCCTTCGGCGGCATGCCCGTCGCCCCGAGGAGGCCGCGGACAACGCCCCACATCGTCCCGTAGCCCCAGTGGGAGAGGTCGTTGAAGCGCGCCGCCGCGATGTCGTCCTCGAAGTCTTTGATGCCGAGGATCTTCGCGGTCGCGCGAGCAGGAGCAGAGCTTGCCGCGCGGTGGCGGATCCGCGATTCGAGCGAGCTCGAGACGGTCATCGCCGCCGTGCCGACGAACCCTGCGACGAGCCCCTTGCCGACGCTCGCTGCGACGGTGTTCACCAGTTGCTTCATCAGGCCACCTCCAGAGGTTCGGCGATGCGCTTGGCGAGATCCGCCTCGAGGCTGACGTCGAGGCGCTCGAGCAGGTGGTCGCCGACGCGAAGTGCGTTCGCCATCGCCGTGAGCGCGGGGTTCACCGCACTCGACGACGGGAAGAAGCTCGTATCGACGACGTAGAGATTGTCGAGGTCGTGCGCCCTGCAGTCGACATCGAGAGCCGAGGTCGCCGGATCGGTGCCGAAGCGGACCGTGCCGCAGTTGTGAGCGATGCCCGCGATCGGGATCTGTTGTCCGAGGACGGACCAGCGCGGGATCGCGGTTTCCTGGCAGCCCATGACGCCGAGCAGGTCCTTGAGCTTGCGGAGCAGGCGCTTGTGCGGCTCGGTGTTGACGTAGGTCTTGGCGAGGTGGATGTTCCCCTGGCGGTCGACCGTCACGCGGTTGTCCGGAAGCGGGAGATCCTCGGTCGTCAGCCAGAAGTCTATGGCGTGCCGCGCGAGATAATCGAGCGCGAGGCCCGGCGCGAACCAGGGGGCTCCCCCTTTCAGGATGTTCCTGTCCGTCTTGCCGAGCGTCTGGATGTGGCCGAGCGGGAAGCCGAACTCGTCGGAGCCCCAGTAGTAGTCGTTGAGCCCGAGCGTCTTCTGGAACTTCGTGTCGTTCGGTGACTGGGAGATCGCGATCACCGCCGAGTTCAGGTGCGCCATGTAGTGTCGTCCGACGACGTCCGACGAGTTCGCGAGCCCGTTCGGATGGCGATCCGACGCCGAGCGGAGGAGGAGCGCCGCCGAGTTCACCGCGCCGCAGGAGACGACGACGATGTCGGCGCTGAAGCGTTCGTCGCTGCCGCCGCGATCGACGATGACGCCGGTGACGGTGCGCCCGGAGGAGTCCGTCTCGAGGCGCGTGACCTTGGCGTGTGTCTCGAGCGTGACGTTCGGATGCTCGAGCGCGGGCCGCACGCAGCACACGTGAGCGTCCGCCTTCCCGTCCGTCAGGCACGGGAAGCCGTCGAACTTGGCGCAGCGCACACAGCGTCCCTTTTCGGGATCGGACTCGTCGAGGTCGACGCCGACCGGGAGGTGGAAGGGGTTGAGGCCTGCCCGCAGGAGGTCGTCGTGCACCCTCTGCAGCCGCGGCTCGTGGGAGACGGCCGGATGCGGGAAAGGACCTGAGCGGAACGGCTCGGTCGGATCCTCACCCGCCTCGCCATGGACGAGGTAGAGCTCCTCGGCACGGGCGTAGTACGGCTCGAGGTCCTCGTAGGAAATCGGCCATGCCGGCGAGATCCCGCCGTGGTGGCGAACCTCGCCGAAGTCCTGCTCGCGGAGCCGGAAGAGAATGGCTCCGTAGAACTTCGTGTTGCCGCCGACGAAGTACTGGGCGTGAGGGCGAAACGGCGTGCCGTTCTTGTCGATCCAGTTCTCGTTCGTGACGTAGCGGCTCTTGAGGAAGACCTCCTTCGAGTCCCAGTTCTCGGGCTCGCGCGGGAGGTAGCCGCCGCGCTCGAGCAGGAGAATCCGCTTTCCGGACGGGGCCAGCTTGTGCGCCAGCGTCCCGCCTCCGGCGCCGGTGCCGATGATGATCACGTCGTAGTGGTCGGCCATGGTGCTCCTCCTCACACGAGAGCGACGGGGGATGTCCAGGCGCCGGTCGCGCCGCGCAGCTTGGGGAAGGTCAGGACGAGTGCGAACTCGCGGACGCCGTTCGCGGCGAGCGCGCGTGTGTCGAGGTTCTCGACGATGAAGACGCCGTGCTCGACGTTCAGGTGTTGTGGCACTTCGAAAGGCCGCGCGGGGTTCTCGGCCGGGACCGGGCCGTAGCTCCAGGTATCGCAGCCCGTGAGCGCGACCTCGCGCTCGGCGAGCCACTCCGCGACCTCGATCCCGGGCCCGGGCTCGCCGGAGAGGTACGTCGCTGCGTCTTCCCAGCGAGAGCTCCAGCCCGTGTGGAAGAGGACAGCGTCGCCGGGCTCGGGATCGACGTCCGCCACGGCATCGAGGCCGATGACGTCACCCGGCTCGAGGGGCGAGGCGTCGACGAGCCAAGCACGCGTGACGATCTGCGGGATCGTCTCAGCGCCCAGCCTGGTGAGCCCGGACGTGCCGGCAAGCTCGGCGACGCTGAAGCCGCCGTACGCGCGGTCGCCCATCTGCAGGTGGCCGAGCGTGTCGAGATGCGTTCCGAGCTGCGTCGTCGCGGAGAACACCTCGGTGATCCACGTGACCTCGTTGTCGCCGACGGGGGCGAGGCTGTTCGCGTGGTGCGCCGTCGTGACCAACGTCTGCCGGAAGTAGCGACCGGGGAAGACGGGTGCCTGCTCGTCGAGGACCCGACCGAGGTCGTAAAGCCTTCCTTCGCGGACGAGCGAGAGCGCCTGGAGGCGCTTAGCCTCGGTCACATGCCGGAGCATCCCGAGCTCGTTCACCGCGTTCTCGACGATCGCGCTCATGTGGGCGTCACTCCGACGACCACGGCTCGCGGAAGTCCGCGAACAGCGTCAGGCCGCCGTCCACGTAGATGGTCTGTCCGGTGATGTAGGCGGCGTCGTCCGAGGCGAGGAACGCGACGACGCCCGCCATCTCGTCCGCCTCTCCGGGACGCGGGATCGGGATGTGGCTCGTGACCATCTCGCGCTTGATCGGGTCGTCGATCCACGCACGGTTGATGGGCGTGACGGTGGCGCCGGGGCCGACGGCGTTGACTCGGATCCCGCTCGCTGCGTACTCGAGGGCGAGCGTGCGCGTCAGGTTCATCATCCCGCCCTTCGACACCGAGTAGCCGAGGTAGTCCGGCTTCGGGATGAGCTGGTGGACGCTCGAGATGTTGACGATCGAGCCCGGTTTGTCCTCGGCGAGGAAGTGCTTGATCGCCTCGCGCGCGCAGAGGAACGACCCGCGGAGATTGACCGCCAGTACCTTGTCGAATTCCGCACTCGAGAGCTCGTGCGACGGACGCGAGATCTGGATGCCCGCGTTGTTGACGAGAATGTCGATGCCGCCGAGCTCCGCGATCGTCTCGGCGACCATCCGCGCGACCTCCTCTTCGTTCGACACGTCGGCGCCGACGAGCACGTCGCGGACGCCTTCCTGGCGCACCTTCATGACGCACGCGCGAACCTGCTCGTCCGTCTCCGCGGCTTCCTCTGCGTCGCGGACGTAGTTGATCGCGACGTTCGCTCCGTGCTCGGCGAACCGGACGGCGATCGACTGCCCGATACCGGACGTACCACCGGTGACGAGCACGTTCTTGCCCTTCAACCCGCGCATCCCTTCGCGCGGAGCGGCGGTCTCGGTGATGGTCATTTCGCTTCCTCCTCGTGGGGTCTCGGTGTCGGTCTAGGAGCTCCGCGATCCGTTACGGCTAGCGCGGCAGACGAACGAGCTTCCCGCTTGGGCGGACGACGAGCCAGAGCCCGCCGAACTCGAAGACGTTCTGGCAGAGCACCCGACCGACGGGGTCCGCGACGTAGTAGTAGAGCGGCCACCCGCTGTAGGTCAGCTGTCGCTTCCCGTCGCGTCGTCGTGTCGTCCCGTACAGCGAGCTCGCCGTACCTGCACCGGTTCGCACCGGTCCCTGGACGATGTACGGGGGCCATGCCGCGGCGCACGCGCCGTAGCAGGTCGAGGGGCGGCCGCGGCGATCGGCCGTGAACGCGTACAGGGCACGGTTCGATCCGTCGAACAGGATGCGTCCGTACTGCGAGCTCCGGACGGTGAGCGTCGCAGACACGGAGTCGCGCGCCGGTGCTGTCTCGGTGCCTACGGCGAGCAACGCCGCAGCGGCAGCAGCGGCGACGAGCGCGGATGCGATGCGAAGCATGTGGATCACCTCTCTGAGACCGGTGTGAGCGGGGCGAACGACGCGGGCGATCTCACGGCCGGTGCCGCGTCGCCTCGCCGGAGGATCGTGAGGGCGACGAGGGGGAAGAAGAGAACGGATAGCAGCCCCGCGGCGACGAGCGCTGCGCCCGTCGCCTCGTCGAGCAGCCCGAGCTCGATGCCGATCATCGAAGCGGCGACGATGAATGGCAGCGACGTCGCCTGGAGAAGGCCAGCGACTGCCGTGTCGCGGCTGCCGAGCACCGGGCGGTAGAGGAGCGCCGGCAGACCACGCACGACGAGCAGCGCGGCGAGGAAGAGCGGCACGCGGGCGACGGTCGACGCGCTAGCGAAGAGTGCGTCGAGGTCGAACACGATGCCGCTGGTCACGAAGAACACGGGGATGAAGACGCCGAAGCCGACCGCCTCGAGCTTGATCCGGAAGGTGGGGTGGCTCATCGCGCGGTCGCGGTCGACGAGGCTCAGCACCGCACCGGCGAGGAAGGCGCCGAGGATCACCTCCAGGCCGAGGCGCTCCGCGAGCGCGACGAACGCGACCAGCAGGAGGAAGGCGCCGCGGACACGGATCTGCGCAGTCGTGTCCTGGAGTCGCTGGAGCACCTGTGACAGCCGCCGCGAGCGCTCCGCACCGACGATGGCGACCAGGAAGACGACCGCGACGAGCGCGAATCCACCGAGCAACACGAGTTTCGTCGTCGTGCTCGTAGCCTCGCGCGAGAACAGCAGCGAGAGGAGGATCACCGCGCCGAAGTCTGCGATCGAGGCCGCGGCGATGGCGAGCTGGCCCAGCATCGTGGATGCGCGGCCGGAGTCCTTGAGCACTGGCACTATCACCCCGAGCGAGGTCGCCGCGAGGATGATCGCGACGAGCAGCGGCGAGTCGACCTGACCGAACGCCTGGAGTGCGAAACCGACGGCGATCGCGAGGACGAACGACACGACGAAGCCCGCTCCAGTCAGGCCGAGCTGGCCGCCGCGGAGGCGCTCGAAGTCGATCTCGAGACCTGCGAGGAAGAGCAGGAACGCGAGCCCGACGAGCGACAGCACCTCGAGGGTCTGGTCGAGCTCGACCCAGCCGAGCCCGGCTGGGCCGACGGCAATGCCGGCGACGATCTCGAGCACGACAGCGGGAAGGCGGAGCGCGGGCGCGAGCCCGAGCAGGAGCGGCGCCGAGAACGCGATTGCCGCGACGACGACCAGTCCGCTGAGGTCGATCTCCACGGGAGGTCTGTCTGCCGCGGCCGGATGGCGTTACAGCCAGCGTGGGGACCGGTGGGTTGTGAGGGCCTGCTCGCAGCGGAGGTGTCGGCACTCAGGGCATGAGCTTCCCGGCCAGCGGGAGGAGTTCAGCTGCGCCGGCGGGTTGTACATCGTGACGACGCTCGCTCGGAGTGCCCCCACGCCGAGGGAGGAATGCCGGACGTGACGTTCAGGGAGATCGACGAGATGGACGGGATCCACGACGGGGTGGCGCGACGGGCGAGAGCCGAGCTCGGCGTCACGGACTGGGGGATGCAGGTGTTCACGCTGCCCGCGAACTGGGACGGATACCCGGAGCACAAGCACGACGCCGAGGCGCTCGATCCGAACCAGGAAGAGGTCGACATCCCACTGGAGGGTCTGCCAGGCTAATCGCGAACGAAGCGGAGTACGCATTGCGGCCCGGAACGAGAGGCCGGCGGCGATTCTCGGCCCGGCGGGCGTCGTCCGCTGGCCGTTGGCCAGATCAGCCGGTTGAACCGGCGTTGTTCGGATCGAAGCGGCGGAGCTCCTCTTCGACGAGCTCCAGCCATCGCCCCGCGCGCGGAAGGGCGACGAGGCCGCCCCAGGGTGAGCGGAGCGCCAGTCCGTGCACTCCACCGCGAATGAGGACGTAGCGCCCGTGGGCGCCCCGGGCGTGCGCCCGCTCGAACCCCTTGCGCGAATGGCCTGCCGAGACGCCGGGAATCCCGGGCAGCCAGCGGTCGAGCGCGCCGTGAAAGACCGTGAGGCGTTTCCCGTGGAGGCGCGACACGTCGAGTTCCTTGGGGATCCACGGCGCGAGCCCGAGAACCCCTTCCACACCCGGCTCGTCGGCGATCCCGATCGCGACGGCTCCGCCCATCGAGAACCCCAGGAGCATCGTCCGCGGAGCGCGGACCTCGCGCACGGCGGCCCGGGCGTCCTCGAAGCACCAGTCGAGCCTCTTCCAGGACTTCACCCGGTACCGGACCTCTGCGAACGCGATCTCCGGGAGTCGAGTGGAGAGCCGGCCGACGAGCCACTCGACGGACGCGCTCCAGGTCCCTTCGACCTCTCGCGCCTGGCCGCCGTTCACGCAGACGACGGCGTACCGGTCCGTCGGCCCGGTCACGCGCAGCTCCGCTCCGGTCGCGAGCCTCACTTCGTCGCGAGCAGGTCGTCGAGCCAGGCGGGGAGCTCGCTCAGGAAGCCGGGGTCGATCGAGTGTCCCAGGTGCGGCGACTCGCGGTAGACGGGCTCGGCGCCTGCCTCCTCGAGCAGCATCCGCGCGCGCCGGCCCCAGTCGACCGAGATCACCGGGTCGAGGGCCCCGTGGCCGAGCGCGATGCGCGGGAACGGAGGCGAGAGATCGAGCTCGAAGCCGGGGACCGTCGGCACGAAGCCGCTGAGCGCGATGAGCCCTGCCGGGCATGGTCGGCCCCTGCCGAGGCCGAGCGCGAACGTCATCACCGCTCCCTGCGAGAAGCCGCCGAGGATCGTGCGCTCGGGTGCGATCCTCGTCTCCTCCGCGATCGCGTCGAGCCACGCGCCCGCCAGCGCGAACGTCTCCAGGAAGGTGGAGGGATCGGGAAAGCCGATCTCGCGGACGGCGTACCAGTGCGCCCCTCCCGGCGGAAGCCGAAGCGGCCCCCGAGGCGTGAGTCCTCGGAGTCTTCGCCCCGGGTCGAGCAGGTCGAGCAGCGGGTAGAGATCGCGCTCGTCGGCGCCGCGCCCGTGGAAAAGCACGAGCAGCCCCTCGGGCTCGCCGGTCGCGGGTCGGTCGAGGTACACGAGCGCGTCGGTGGACATGGTCGACGGAACGTACCTGCGCACTTGCTTTCGCTCCGGCGAGAAGCCTCGTGAATCGTCGGGTCCCGCCGTTCCGACCGGGCTAGCATGCTCGAGTGCGCGCGGATCCGGTCCGGAACCTCGCGGCGCGCGCCGTCGGCATCGGCGCCGATCCGGCCGATTCGCGCTACGTCCGCGAGCGCAAGGAGCTGCTCGTGGGCGTGTCGCTCATGGTGCTGCCGGCAGGCGTGGTATGGGGCGCCCTCTACTGGTGGTTCGACGAGCCCGTCGCGGCGCTCTTTCCGTGGGGATACACGGTGGCCTCCGTCGTCTTCCTCTCCGTGTTCGCACGGACGCACAGCTTCGACTTCTTCAGCACCGCAGAGCTGGCGCTCATCCTCGTCACGCCCGCGTTGCTCACGCTGGTGCTCGGAGGGCTCGCGCCGTCGAGCGGTGTGATCCTCTGGTCGCTGCTCGCGCCCCTCGGCGCGGTGGTCTTCGACAGCCCGCGCCACGCGTGGCTCTGGTTCGGCGCGTTCATCGGGCTGCTCGCGGCGTGCGTCCCGCTCGCGCGCGTCGTCCGTCCCGACGCCGCCGATCTCCCCGAGGGCGCGGTCCTCGCGTTCGCGGCGCTCAACATCGGAGCCGTGTCGCTCGTCGCGTTCACCCTGCTCGTGACGTTCGCACGACAGCGCGAGGCCGCGCAGCGCCGGGTGGAGAACCTGCTCGCGAACATCCTCCCCGGAGAGATCGCCGAGCGGCTGCAGGTGGGGCCCGAGGCGATCGCCGATCACTTCGACGACGCGAGCATTCTCTTCGCCGACGTCGTCGACTTCACGCCGATGAGCGGCCGGCTCGACGCACGCGAGGTGGTGGAGATTCTCGATCGCCTGTTCACATCGTTCGACGCCGTCGCCGATCGTCACGGCGTCGAGAAGATCAAGACGATCGGCGACTGCTACATGGTCGCCGCCGGTGTCCCGCGCCCGCGGGCGGACCACGCGCAGGCGCTCGTGCGGGTCGCGTTCGAGATGCGCGAGTGCGCGAGGAGCTGCCTCCCCGGTGAGAGCCGAGGCGATCTGAGGTTGCGCATCGGGATCAGCTCCGGTCCGGTCGTCGCCGGCGTGATCGGCAAGCGGCGCTTCCTCTACGACCTCTGGGGCGACACGGTGAACATGGCGAGCCGCATGGAGTCGCACGGCGTGCCCGACACGATCCAGATCACGC
>DATIBA010000127.1:0-3752 GCA_035457765.1 Gaiellaceae bacterium | reverse complement strand
CCTCGGCTCTTCGCCTCGGCCTCGGCGGCCATGTTCACCGCGTAGCTCGTGGACTTGACTCCCGGGAGCAGCCACGGGACTGCCGCTCGCACACCGAGGAGTGAGACCGCGGTCGCACCGCGCTCACGGGCTGGCTCGATCCACTCGGGAACCTCGCTCAGCAAGGCCAGCCCGCTCGGAGGCCCTTCGGGCGGCCCGGCCGTCCAGACGAGCCGCAACGACGCGTCACCCCGGTTGGCCTTCGGAAGGACGAGGCCGGCGAGCACCTGTACGCGGAGGCGCTCGACCGGCGGAAGCCCGATGCTCTCCGCAGAGGCCGTCAGCCGGTCGAGATGCGCCTCGAGCCGGAACGGTCGGCCTCCGTACACTCGGAGGGTCTCGAAGGCCGCCCGCCCGCGCAGCAGCGCTTCGTCGTCGGCCCGGATGACGGCCTCGGCTGGATCGACGAGACCGCGGCCCGACGCTGCCAGCGCGAGGACGCTCATCTCGACGCCACCGGTTCGGGCACCCGCGACCCGATCGCCTCGAGCAGCGGACGCGCCTTCGTCCAGGACTCCTCGAGCTCGGCCGGCGGAACGGAGTCCCAGACGACGCCGCCTCCCACCCAGAGATGGATCATCCCGTCGGCAACGGAGAAGGTGCGGATGGTGAGGGTGAGATCGAAGTCGCCGTTGCCGTACACCGTCCCGAGCGCACCCATGGACGCTCCTCGACCGACCGGCTCCAGCTCCGCGATGAGGTCGACCGCAGCGATCTTCGGCGCCCCTGTCACGGAGCCGCCGGGGAACGTCGCCTCGAGGATCTCCGCGAGTCCGACTCCCTCACGCAACTCGCCTTCGACGGTCGAAACCATGTGCTCGACTCCCGTGAGCTCGCGTGCCGCCATGAGCTCGGGCCAGCGGACGCTGCCCGGCTTGCAGACACGCGAGAGGTCGTTCCGCTCGAGGTCGACGATCATCACGTGCTCGGCCGCGTCCTTCTCCGACCCCAGCAGCTCGGCCGTTCCGCCGATCGGGCGAGTGCCCTTGATCGGCATCGTCCAGACCCGCTCGCCTCGCCGTCGTAGGAACAACTCGGGCGACGCCGAGACGACCGTCCACCCGTCCCCGAGGAACGGAGAGGGACGGTGCGGCCTCAGTCGAGCGAAGATCGCCGCCAGCGCGCCCGGATCTCCTGAGAACGGTGCGAACAGGTGCTGCACGAGGTTGACCTGGTAGACGTCGCCTCGGCCGATCGCATCACGCACACGCTCAACCGCGGCCTCGTACTCGGCGGCAGCCCACGTCTGCGTCCACTCCCCGATGCGACAGTCCTCTGCCAGGTGCTGCTCGACCCCGGGGAGCTGTCGGATCCGGCACGCGGCTAGCGGAAGCGGGCGACAAGGCTCGGCAGGAGCGCCGATCGAACTACGGCGAATCGATTCTGAAAGTCCGTAGCCGAGGTAGACATCGGCGACGAGCGCTTCTCCGCCCGCAACGAAGAAGCCTCGCGCTCGAAGCCAGTACTCGATTCGCCGGAACGCGTCCTCTGCCTCGTGGAGCTCGAGCACGTCACTCACCGCCGTCACCCGCGGCCAGCTCCGCGAGTCGGCGGAACGCCGCCGCCGGATCGTCGCTCCAGAAGATGGCGCTGCCGCAGACGAAGAGATCCGCGCCCGCGTCCCGCGCGACGCGGATCGTATCGCCGTTGATCCCGCCGTCCACCTGTATCCGGGTGCCTGCAGGAAGGAGCTCGCGCAATCGCGAGATCCTGGCCGGCGCGTCGGGCATGAACTCCAGGCCCGAGTAACCCGGGCGGATCGACATGCAGAGAACGAGATCGGCGCCGTCGGCAGCGGCAACGGCATCCTCGACTGGCGTCTCGGGATTGAACGCCACCCCCACGCCCAGCCCGAGCGAGCGAGCGAGCGCGATCGCCCGTGCGGGCGCGTCGCAGGCTTCGACGTGGAACGTCACGCTGTCTCCCCCCGAGGTCGCCACCGCCTCGAAGTGACGCTCCGGCTCGCTCACCATGAGATGGCAGTCGAGCCGAGCGCCGCGGCCGCGCACGAGAGGAGCGATCGAGGCCAGCACGATCGGGCCGATCGTGATCTCGGGGATGAAGTGACCGTCGCCCACGTCGAACTGAAAGACGCGGGCACCGGCCTCCGTGAGCTCCACGAGCTGCTCCCCGAGTCGCGAGAAGTCCGCTGCGTAGAGCGACGGCTCGACCTCGATCCTGTCTGCCCACTGAGCCCAACTCATGGCCGCTCGCACGCTAGCCGAGCTACGAAGGGGCCTGCGGATCGCGCCAGCCCCCGTGGCGCGCGGCGAGGTCGTGGGCGGCGACCGGCCCCCACGTCCCGGGTTGATACATCTCGATCCGAGGGGGCGTGTCGAGCAGCGGCTGCACGATTCGCCACGTCTCCTCGATCACCCTCCAGCGCGGGAAGAGCGTGCTGTCCCCACGGAGCGCATCGGCGAGAAGCCTCTCGTACGGCTGCGGCGGCTCGCCGAGCTCCTCGGCGAAGTCGAGATCGAGGGAGACGGGCCGCGAGACCTCCTTGCCTGGAGTCTTCGCGCGCAAGAAGACCGAGACTCCAGCGTGCCGGCCGATGCGAAGCACGATGTCGTCGTGTCCCGGGGAGTCGAGGCGATGCCGCCCCCACTGCAAGTGAGGGACGCGTTGGAGTCGGATGACGACCTCCGTCGCAGTCCTGGGAAGCGCCTTTCCCGCTCGAACCAGGATCGGCACCCCCGCCCAGCGCCAGTTCTCGATCTCGAGCTCGAGCGCGACGAACGTCTCGGTATCGGAACCCGGCTCCACGCCCTCGATGTCCTGGTAGCCGATGTACTGACCGCGCACGGCGACCTTCGGATCTGCAGCCGGCATCGCCCGGAACACGTCCTCCCGCCGTCGCGGAATCGCGTCCTCGTCGCCGGACGGCGGCTCCATCGCGACGAGCGCGAGCACCTGCAGGAGGTGGTTCTGCACGACGTCGCGGATCGCGCCGACCGGGTCGTAGAACCTGCCGCGGCCGTCCACTCCGAAGTCCTCGGCCATCGTGATCTGGATCGATGCGACGTGCTCCCGATTCCAGACCGGCTCGAAGAGGGCATTCGCGAAGCGCAGGTACATGATGTCCTGGACGGGCTCCTTCCCCAGAAAGTGGTCGATTCGATAGATCCGCTCCTCGGGGAAGATCGCCGTCAGCCGCTCGTTCAGCTCGCGAGCAGAGGCGAGGTCGCTCCCGAACGGCTTCTCGACGACGAGCCGCCCCTGACCCACGAGATCCGCGCGAGCAAGCTCTTCGGCGACCTCCTGAAAGGTCGACGGTGGGGTGGCGACGTAGTAGACGGGTACCGTCGCCGCTCCGAGCGTCTCTCGCAGACGGTCGTAGAGCGGCCGTTCCTCGGCGTCGCCACCGACGTACGAGAGTCGCGCCAAGAGCTCTCGGAGAACCGTCTCGTCCGGCGCGTCCTCCGCGGCGGCAACCGCCTCACGCACGTGTCGTTCGAGCTCGTCCCGGGTGACCGACCGTCGCCCGACACCGACGACCGGACAGGTGAGGATGCCCTTGGCGGTGAGGCGGTAGAGCGCCGGCAGCGTCATCCTCCGGCCCAGGTCTCCCGTCAGCCCGAAGGCGACGAAGGCGTCTGCGGTCGCGGTCACGGGCCGAGAAGCGTACGAGCGACGGAGCGCAGCATGTCGACTCCGAGCTCCAGGTCGCTCACGGGGACGCGCTCGTTCGCCGAGTGGACGAGTGTCGTCGC
>DATIBA010000126.1:0-2695 GCA_035457765.1 Gaiellaceae bacterium | reverse complement strand
GGGCCAGCACTGGTACCACGTGCTCTCCCAGGTCTTCTTCCAGCAACTGCACTTGACCGAGCCACGCTACCGCCTCGACCTGCGCTCCGCGGACACCGACAAGATGGAGCCGGCGATCGCCGAGCGGATCAGGGCGGAGTCGCCCGACATCGTGCTCGTCTACGGCGACACGAACTCGACCTTGGCCGGGGCCCGTGCCGCAGCAGTTGCGTCCGTCCCCCTCGCGCACGTCGAAGCGGGACTCCGCAGCGGCGACCTCTCGATGCCCGAGGAGCACACGCGGATCGAGACGGATCGGATCTCCTGGCTCCTCTTCTGCCCCGACGACCGTTCGCGCACGACGCTGACCGAGGAAGGCGTCCTCGGCCGCATCTACGTCGTCGGCGACGTGATGGCCGATGCGAGCAGGATCTTCGCTCCCATCGCTCGCGCGCGTTTTCCGATTCCCTACGAACCGCGCTCGTACGTCGTCGTCACGGTGCATCGGCAGGCGAACGTCGAGCGACCGCGGCTCGCCCGGATCGTCGAAGGGCTGAACCGCGTGAGCGGGCGGATCATCTTCCCTGCACACCCGCGAACCCGCGCGCGCATGGAGGAGTGGGGGCTCCAGCTCGGGGATCACGTGCGAATCATCGAGCCGTTGAGCTACCTCGAGCTGGCATCGTTGGCATCGCAGGCGCGCGTCGTCGTGACCGACTCCGGAGGCCTTCAGAAGGAGGCGTACTGGTACGGCGTGCCCTGCGTCACGCTCCGACCCTCGACCGAGTGGGTCGACACCGTCAAGCTCGGCGCCAACACCCTCGTCGACGACGATCCCGATGCGCTCGTCGAGGCGGTCGAGAACGCCGCGCTGCCGAACGGGCTCCCGGTGTTGTACGGGGACGGCCATGCCTCCGAACGGATCGCACAGGTGCTGGTCGCTACGATCCCCGGCCGATGAAGCGGGACGTCGCAATCGTCGGAGCCGGCTACGTCGGGCTCCCGCTCGCGCACGTCTTCGCGGGCGCCGGGAAGCACGTGCTGCTCGTGGACGTGAACTCGGCGCGGGTCGAGATGTTGAACCACGGAGAGAGCTACATCGAGGACGTCCCCTCCGAGACGCTTCGACCGTTCGTCGCCGACGGCCGGATCACCGCGACGACGGACTACGACGAGCTCAGAGACGCCGACGCGATCCTCATCGCGCTCCCGACTCCACTCTCGCGCCAGCGGGAGCCAGACCTCCGGATCCTGGTATCGGCGGCGGAGGAGATCGCGAAGCGGTTGCGGCGAGGACATCTGGTCGTCCTCGAGTCGACGACGTACCCCGGGACGACTCGCGAGCAGGTGCAGCCCGCGCTCGAGGCGGGAAGCGGTCTCGAGGCCGGCAAGGACTTCCAGCTCGCGTTCTCTCCCGAGCGCGTCGACCCCGGCCGCGAGGACTGGACGACGAAGAACGTGCCCAAGGTGGTCGGGGGCGTCGACGAGGGCTCGACAGCGGCGGCAGTCGCGCTGTACGCATCCGCGATCGACGACGTCCACGCAGTCTCGTCGCCCGAGGCCGCCGAGCTCACGAAGCTGCTCGAGAACATCTTTCGCTCGGTCAACATCGCACTCGTCAACGAGCTGGCGCAGTTGTGCGACCGGATGGGCATCGACGTGTGGGAGGTGATCGACGCCGCCGCGACGAAGCCGTTCGGCTTCATGCCGTTCAAGCCCGGTCCCGGCCTCGGCGGCCACTGCATCCCGATCGACCCCTTCTACCTCACCTGGAAGGCGCGCGAGTACGGCTTCTACACCGAGTTCATCGAGCTGGCGGGAAAGGTCAACGAGTCGATGCCGTACCACTGCCGGTCGGTCGTCTCCCAGGCGCTGAACCACTCGCGCCAGCGATCGCTCAAGGGCTCCCGGATCCTCGTCCTCGGCGTCGCCTACAAGCCCGACATCTCGGACACGCGGGAGTCTCCCGCGGTGAAGCTCATCAGCCTGCTCCAGAACGCGGGCGCGAGCGTGGACTACCACGATCCACACGTACCGTCGTTCGAGGAGAACGGGCTGCGCATGAGCTCGTCGCCTCTCGCCCCTGCCGCCTACCACTGCGTCGTCATCGTGACGAACCATTCGGCGGTCGACTACGACAAGCTCGTCGCGGACGCCGACCTCGTCGTCGACCTTCGAAACGCCACGGGGACGAACGGGACGAGCTCCGACAAGGTCTGGAAGCTGTGAGCTCCGACGTCCGCATGGGGCAGGCGGGGCTCGGCGAGTGGGGCCGCAACCTCGCGCGGAACTTCGCCGACCTCGCGGAGCTCGCGTGGCTGAGCGACCCGGCGGAGGGGAAGCGGAAGGAGTTCCAGGCCCGCTACCCGCAAGCACGCTGGGCCGAGAGCTTCGAGGAGATGCTCGGGGACCCCGATCTGGAGGCGGTCGTCATCGCGACCCCGGTGCCGACCCACTTCGAGCTCGCGAGAACCGCGCTTCGCGCTGGCAAGCACGTGTTCGTGGAGAAGCCGCCGGCGATGACCGGAGCCGAGATCGACGAGCTCGTCGCGCTGGCCGAGGAGCGTGACCTCGTGCTCATGCCCGGCCACCTCCTCCTGTACCACCCTGGCGTTCAGAAGCTGAAGGAGCTCGTCGACGGCGGCCAGCTCGGCGACGTTCTGTGCGTCTACGGCAACCGCCAGAACCTTGGTCGCATCCGGCCCTATGAGAACGC
>DATIBA010000125.1:0-5023 GCA_035457765.1 Gaiellaceae bacterium | reverse complement strand
CCCGAACTCCTCTCGGTGCTCCGGAGCGAAAGGTGGTGCCGGGTTCAGGAGCACGAGTGCGCGAACGCGCTCCGGTCGCGTCGCGGCATAGAGCGCAACCATGTGCGCCGCGAGCGAATGCCCGGCGAGAGCGACCTGCTCCAGCTCGAGGCCGTCGAGGAATGCATCGAGATCCGAGAGCGTGCCCGCGGTCGAGATGCTGTCGAGGTCACCCGCAGGGCTCGAACCACTCCCTCGCTCGTCGACGTAGATCACCTCGCGCCCGTTCGCGAGCGCGTCGAGGGAGGGGCGCAGGTGGGCGAGTCCGAATCGGGGTCCGCCGGGGATGATCACGAGCGGCACACCTTCTCCGAGCCGCAGGTACGCGAGCTCCGTACCCGACACCGGAATTGTCCCCGTTCGTTCGACCGTAGACATCGGTGGCGAGGAGTATCTCATCGCGTGCGCCAACGCAATAGTCGCCGAGCATCGTTTCCGATTCGAGCTGCCCCCGTTCGCGCCGCCGTTCTCGGGAGAACTAGAGTCCTGACCTCATGGAGATCGATCGCAACGCACCGGTCTGCGTCGAGCGAGAGATCGAGATCGCAGCTCCGATCGAGGTCGTGTGGGGCGTTCTCACGGACCTCGACGATCTGCCGCGGTGGTTTTCCCTGGGCGAGTCCGTGGCGATCGACGGACCGTTGGCGCCTGGGGCCACGATCCGGATGAAGGGGCGGGGCACCGGCACGATCACCGCGACCATCGAGGTCGCGGACGAGCCCAGCACCTTCGGCTGGACAAGCCGCACCTTCGGGCTCGCCGTCATGAGCGTCTGGCGCCTCGATCGCTACGAGGGCGGAACCCGCGTAGAGAAGGGGGAGTCGATGAGCGGCCTCCCAGCGCGCCTGCTTCGTAGGCCCTTGCAGAAGAAAACGGTCGAGTTCATGGAGACGTGGCTCCATGACCTCAAGGTCGAAGCCGAGGACCGCGCCTAGGGTCACCGCTCGACGGCTCCACGATTCGATTCCCGGCCGCGAAGAGGAACCCGCCGCATGCTCGTGCGTCTCACACACAGCTGAGACGACCTCCGGGCTCATCGAGGCACCGATGAGTTTTCGGCGCGACGCGGATTGAAGGGGGTAACGGCGCCGCGTCGTGGGCGCCTCGACGGAAGGAGAGAGCCTTGGCTGACGTCACGTTCCGCGAGATCGACGAGATGGATGCGATCGGCGATGGTCTTGCCCGACGAGCCCGTGCCGAGCTCGGGGTGACGGCGTGGGGCATGCAGGTGCTCACGCTGCCGCCGAACTGGGAGGGGTATCCGCTGCACGAGCACGGGCCGGATGCCTACGACCCGAACCAGGAGGAGGTGTACATCCCGCTCGAGGGCTCGGCGACGTTGGTCGCCGACGAGGAGCGCTTCGAGCTGCGGCCTGGGACGATGGCTCGCGTCGGGCCCGAGCAGCTCCGGCAGATCGTTCCCGGTCCCGACGGGATCCGCTTCGTCGCGCTCGGCGGCGCACCGGGGGCGTTTCGGGCGAATGCGTGGACGGAGATCGGTGCCGATCCTCCGGGCGCGGAGTAGCCTGACGCGATGGTCACGGATGCGGTCACTCCCGTCGACCAGGGAGAGCTGCTCGCTTCGGCTCGTGGCGGTGACGAGCAGGCGTTCACGCGCCTGCTCGAGCCACACCGCCGTTCGCTCCACGTCCACTGCTACCGGCTGCTCGGCTCCCTCCACGATGCCGACGACGCCCTGCAGGAGACAGCGCTGAAGGCGTGGCGCAACATCGCAAGCTTCGAGCCGCGCGGCTCGCTTCGCGCGTGGCTGTATCGCATCGCGACGAATGTCTGCCTGCGTGCACTCGAGCGACGTTCCCGCCGGCCCGAGACGCTCGATCCGGACGAGGTTGCGGCCGTCTCGCACCTTCAGCCCTACCCGGATCGCCTGCTCGAGCACGAGGTCGAAGAGCGCGAGTCGATCGGGCTCGCGTTCGTGACCGTCATGCAGCTCCTCCCCCCGCGTCAGCGGGCCGTGCTCGTACTCCGCGATGTCCTCGGCTGGTCGGCGCGCGAGGTCGCGGATCTCCTCGGCGACTCGGTCGCCTCAGTCAACAGCGCCCTGCAGCGCGCGCGCGAGAAGCTCGAGCGCGAGCGCGCCGCCGGCCGGTTGGCACGTGACCACGCGCCAGCGTCCAGTGACACCGAGGCTCGGGTCGTCGCGCGCTTTCTCGCCGCCTGGGAGGCGGTAGACGTCGACGCGATCGTCGATCTCCTCGCCGACGACGCGGTCATGACGATGCCCCCAGAGCCGCTACGCGTCGTGGGACGAGGGGAGATCGGCGAATTCTTCCGTACCGTTCCGGCTGCCGGCGCGCTCGAGAAGATCATGCTCCGCCCGACGCGCGCGAACGGCCAGCCCGCACTCGCCGCCTACCTCGAGAGCGACTCCGGCGAGCTCGAACCCTACGGCGTCATGGTGCTCGCGCTCGAGGGCGAGTCGGTTGCGAGCATCACCGGCTTCGCGGGGCAACCGGAGCTCTTTCCGAAGCTCGGCCTACCCTCGACAGTGGAGCGCTGATGGCCTACGACGAGCGGCTCGCCGAGCGTGTTCTTACTGTCCTCGCTGACACGAACGGCGTGAGCGAGCGGAAGATGTTCGGGGGCCTCGCCGTGCTTGTCGACGGAAACATGGCCTGCGGCGTGGTCGGCAACAAGCTCATGCTCCGGCTTGGCCGCGAGGGTGCCGAGGAGGCCTTGCGCCGGTCGAGCGTTCGCCCCATGGACTTCACGGGCCGGCCGATGACGGGAATGGTCTACGTCGAGCCCGCGGGGCTGCGAGGTGTGGCGCTACGAAACTGGGTCGAGCGGGCGGTCGCGTACGCTCGCTCGCTTCCTCCCAAGCCCTAGACATGACGCCGAGCCGCCAAGTCGGTCGCATAGTGTTCCATCGTCACTCGTCGCCAAAGGAGGGGTCGTGTCCAACGCAGACACACTGCACCGCGTCTTTTCGCTCATGGACGAGCAGGACTTTGCTGCGATCCGCGAGCATGTCGCACCCGATTTCGGGGCAGTCTTTGGAGGCACGCCCTTGGGATTCGAGGAGTGGGTTGGGATGAGCGGGATGATGTATTCCGCTTTCTCCGACGGAAAGCACACGCTCCATGAGACGTTCGAGGTCGACGATCGCGTATTCGTGCGTGGCAGCTTCGACGGCACCCATACAGGCGACTTCATGGGTATGCCCGCGACCGGCAAGCAGGTCACCATCACCTTCATGAACTTCGATCGTTTCGCGGAGGGCAAGCTCGTCGAGCACCGTGCGGAGGCTGACATGGCCGGCTTGATGCAGCAACTCGGTGCGAGCTCGAACGTTGCTGCTCAGGCAACGTAGTCGCGCCGCTTGCTGAGTCTCCGCCCGGGCGAGAGCTTCACACCGCCCACCGGACGCCCGAGGCCGAGCAAGCATTGGTATCGGAGCAACGCTCGTGTGCGCCCTCGTCGACGCCGAATGAGGAATCGCGAGCCGCGCGCCCAGTCGGGTAGAATCGTCCCGGATTGCGCACTTTTCGAAAAGTTGGGAGAGCGTAATCCGTTAGGAAAGTGTTAACAGCCCTGCAAACGGGCTACTTTTGGGCGGTTAGCTCAGTTGGGAGAGCACCAGCTCGACAAGCTGGGGGTCACTGGTTCGAGCCCAGTACCGCCCATGGCTTAGACAGCCATTTGAGCAAGGAAGAGGCCCCCTCCGGGGCCTCGTTTCGTGTCTGGGTCAGATTTGGGTCAGATTCAAGAAGACGAGGAGTTTGACGGATGATCGGGCTCGCCGTATCACCGTCGAGCTGCGGCAGCGCTCCTCCCTCGCGGGCTGTGAGGCAGAGCCACCTTGCACCACGGAGCGTCGGGCGACCGCTGAGATCCGCGCCTCAGTGCAGTCAATAACGAGAGAGTCCATGGCAGAGAAAGGATGCAAATGGCGCTTCAGCGAATGGACAACGTCGGCATCGTCGTCGACAACCTCGAAGCGACGATCGAGTTCTTTCGCGAGCTCGGCCTCGAGCTCGAAGGGCGAACCATGGTGGAAGGAGAGTGGGCAGGGCGCGTCACCGGGCTGGGTGACCAGCGCGTCGAGATCGCCATGATGCGCACGCCTGACGGCCACAGCCGGCTCGAGCTCTCGCGCTTTCTCGTGCCGCCAGTGATCGCCGATCACCGGAACGCCCCGGTCAACGCTCTCGGCTACCTGCGAGTCATGTTCGCCGTGGACGACATCGACGAGACGCTGGCCCGGCTCCGCAAGCACGGCGCGGAGCTCGTCAGCAGCGAGGTCGTCCAGTATGAAGACATGTATCGGCTCTGCTACATCCGCGGACCCGAAGACCTGCTCATCGGTCTCGCTGAGGAACTCAGCTGAGCGGCCCCACGATGAACGCCCCCGCCTCAATCGCCATCACGCCAGTCCTCGTTGCCGACCTGCACGTCGAGGGCGAGCCGATGCCGCTCTACGTGCACGTCATCGACCATCCCGATGCGCGCGTGCTGGTCGACACCGGCATGACGGAGCTGCACCCGGCGTTGGCCGACCTCGATCCCCGCCTCCGTCCACTGAGTAAGCAGGACTTCGACCTCGCCGGCATCGACATCGTCGTCAACACACACCTGCACGCCGACCACTGCGGCGGCAACCGCCTCTTCCCGGGCGTGCCGATCCACGTCCAGGCGCGCGAGCTCGCCGACGCGCGTTCGCTCGACGACTACACGATCCGTGAATGGGTCGACTTCGACGGCGCGACGTATGTCGAGCACGAGGGCGAGGTGGAGGTGCTACCGGGAATCCGCCTGCTGCCGGCACCCGGGCACACGGACGGGCACCAGATGGTCGTCGTCGAGACTGGCGGGCGTCCGGTCGTCGTCGGCGGCGACGTGGCGGTTTGGTTCGGCGAGTTCGACGAGCCGCCCACCGAAGGCCGGTTGCGGGTGCTTGCACTTGACCCCGAGCTGGTCTGGCTCGCACACGAGCACGAGCCGTGGCGACCCCGCACCGTCT
>DATIBA010000124.1:0-8171 GCA_035457765.1 Gaiellaceae bacterium | reverse complement strand
GAGCTTGACCGCCGCCAGCCTCGCTCACGAGCGGGCTCCCACTTCCCCCGCTCCCGAGAGCTCGCCGAAGGCCAACGGGAGGAGCGCGAACGGGTGGTAGAAGGCATCGAGGGCGTGCTCCCCAGGGACGACGAACGCCAGTCGCTCCTCGGACGCCGGCTGCCAGACCTCGATGCTCGTGCTGTTGTCCGCAGGGCGCCAGTAAAGCGTGACCTCGAGGCCTCCGCTGACGCGGTGGGCGAGCTCGCGGAGAGAGCGGAGCGTCGGTGCAGGGCTCATCGTGGGCGCCCTTTCCCCGGCAGCTTCGCGGTGACGACGTCGACGTTCTCGAAGGTCGGAGGCTCGGCGAGCAGCTCGTTTGCCCGCTCGCTCAGGGCCGCGGCAACCGCCCCGTCGAGGTGCGCCCGTCGACCCGCCTCGTCGGGAAAGACGTCGACGATCGCGAAGGACGACTCTCCCGCCCTGAGGGCGAGCCAGGCGACGGTCTCCCGCTCGTCCTCGACGAGCGCGAGCGCGTCCACCAGGAACGACCTGAGCTCCTCTTCCCTGCCGGCTGTGGCCTCGAGCCTGACGATGAGACCGGTGGTGACCATGTCCGTGCTCCTTCTTCGTCGGTTTCGTACGTCCCCTCGAGGGTCGCAGGTGCGGCTGTGTGCGAGCTGAGCCGGTGCTCAGTCGCCGCGGGGGCGCGCGCGATGCTCGCTTCGGTCGCGAATGAGCGCGAGGATGCAGACGCGGGGACCGTTGCCGTCGAAGGCCCAGAGGGTCATCTCCGTCGGCAGGTACTGGCCCGACCTCGTTCGGCAGGTGAGCGTGATCGTCGAGCCGTGGCCTTCGCGCAGAACCCCGCTCACGAAGTCTCGGAGTTGCGGGAGCTCGCCGGGGTGGATTCGCGAGATAGGCGTGTCGAGCAGCTCCTCGAGCGTGTACCCGAGCAGCGCGCACCCGGCCGCGTTGGCTGCGAGGATCCGATCCTCGAGCGGGTCGAGGATGAAGGCCGCATCGTTTGCCTGGTCGAGGAGCCGCTCGAAGCGGGACTCGCCTCTCGTCGCCACAACGTCTCGGCCTACGGGCCGATCCACCCTCGGCGGTACTACCTCTGGAGGACGCCGTCGACGTAGAGATCGAGCGTCTCCTGGTAGAAGCTGATCAGCCCGGCGATCTTCTGGCTCTCGGGGAACGGGGACCGGTACGACCACGCGACATCCTGGCGGACATCGCCGCCCACCTGCAGCGACCAGTACTCCGCCTGGCCCTTGTACGGGCAGTGGCTGACCGTATCGCTCGGCCTCAGGAGGTCCATGCGGACGTGGGTCTTGGGGAGGTAGTAGCGGGTTGGGAGGCGGGTCTCGAGAAGGAGCGTCGGCTTTGACGTCGCCGCGATCGTCACGCCGTTCACCTCGACCCGGACGTGCCGCGAGCTCGAGAGGATGTCGATACGGGTGTACGGATCGCGGGGGTGTGTGAACACCTGCTCGTCCTCCTCGAACCACGCGTCCATCGCGTCCCATTCGAGCCTGATCGCGTCACGCAGCTCGTCGAACGGCGACCGCTCGTAGCGCAGCGCGGCGCTGGCCATCTCCTTGCCGCCGGCCGTGACGGTGAACGTGTGCCCGTCCCCTCGGCTCGGCGAGTGAACGAGGCCGCCGTCCGGCGTCAGCAACTCGGTGCGGACGTCGGCAGCCGGGATGTAGTAGGCCGGGTAGTACGGTTTCTCCCAGACCAGCAGCGGCCGGGTCGTGTCGGCGACGAGCTCGCCGCCGAGGTAGGCACGGATGCGCTTTGCGCCGTGCTCGACGCGCACGCGGCCGCGCTTGCGGGTCGTCCCTTCGCTTGTGACGCTCACGATTTCCTCCTCGTCTCACAGTGCACGAATGGGCGGCCAGCGTGCCCGCGGCGGCTGTGCACGAGCTGTGTGACGACTCAGTCGCCGAGCGTGCGCTGGCGGTGCTCGCTCCGGTCGTGGACAAGGGCGAGAAGGTGGATGCCGCCGTTTCCCTCGAATGCGTAGAGCGACATCTCGGTCGGCAGACATTCACCGGACGCGGTCCGGCAGGTGAGCGTGACGGTCGTTCCGTGGCCGTCGCGCAACACCTCGCCCAGGAACTCCTGTAGCTGGGGAAGCTCACCTGGGTGAAACTGCGAGATCGGGCTCGCGAGAGCCTCCTCGCGCGAGAGGCCGAGGTGTGCGGACCCAGCCGGATTCGCTGCGAGGATGCGATCCGCGACCGGGTCGAGGATGAAGGCGGGATCGCGCGCCTGCTCGAAGAGGTCTTCGAACGGGTGGCTGTCGCCCACGCTCACGCGTACTCCTCCCCCCACGTGGAGCCCGCAACTCGAACGGGCGGCGACTGCACCTGGTCGTCGACCTCTAGTCGCTGGCGGAGAACCCGCCGTCGCGCGGGAGAGAGGCTGTAACACAGAACTGCGCGGACGAGGTCGTATCGGAAGCCGAAGCCGTTCCCCTCGATGCGCAGGATCCTTCGCTCGCACAGTCGCTCGAGCTGCTCCGTGAGCTCAACGACGTCGAGTTCGAGCATGGTGGCGAGCAGCTCCGGCTCGAAAGGCGGTGTGAGCAGCGAAGCAGCGAGGAGGATGCGGTAGGCCCTACGTCCCTCGCCCCGAAGCTGGGAGAGGAGCGTCTCGGTGAGCGAGCTCGAGAGCTCGAGCCGCTTGTCGTTCGCGAGGGCGTCCGTGACGAAGCGTGGATTGCCGCCGGTCGTCTCGTGGAGGCGAGGAATGCCCAGTGGCTCGAGCTCCTCGGCGCTGAGCGGCCCGAGGGATACCAAGGTGCTCGGCGACAACCGACGGACTGGGTGGTCAGGTGGCGCGTAGACGGTCCGGACGGTGGCGACGATCCCGCCCGGAACCCCGCTCATGCGATGTTGCAGGTAGGCGAGCGCGGCGATGGTCGCTTGATCTGCGAAGTGGAGGTCGTCGAGCAGGAGCACCACCGGCGCGTGCCCCGAGATCACCTGGACGAGCGTCTCGAGGGCCTCCACTTCGGTGTACTCTCGCGCCGGTCGATTGAGGGCGAGCTCGGGCAAGATCTGCCCAAGGGCGGGCAGTCGCTCTCCGTTGAGCTCGATTCCGGAGTCGCGCAACGCTGCGGCGAGCGGGACGTAAGGGAAGTGCTGCTCGAGCTGCGAGCACGCGGCCCGGCCAACGTGCACGTTCCCGAAGAAGGCGCCGACCTCTTCGAGCATCCGTGTCTTCCCGAGCCCCGCATCTCCCTCGATCAGCACGAGGGCGAAGGAGCCCTCGAGCGCGAGCTGGGCAGCCCGATGGAGTACGTCGAGCTCGTCCTTCCTGCCGAGCAGACGGACGGTTGGTTCGGCGGCGCGTTCCTCTGTCCGCGTGATCGGACGCGGTAGGAGCGCGTGCACGTCCTCTTGACGGAGCATCGCCGCCTCGAGCGCGCGCGTCTCCGGGGTCGGCTCGAGGCCCAGTTCCTCGGCGAGCAGCGAGCGGAGAGTACGGTATCTGGCAAGTGCGTCGTGCTGGCGTCCGAGCGCGTACAGGGCGAGCATCGCGGTGCGGTGGGCGCGCTCGCTGAAGCGATCGAGCGTTGTGGCGGCCTCGCTGTGCGTGAGCGCGGCGTCGAAGTCGCGCTCCGCCAGCGCGGCATCGGCGGCCTCGAGACGGGCGCCGAGCACACGGCCCTGGTAGCTGCCGCGGAGGTCATGCGCCCAGAGGGCGTACGGCTCGTCTTCCAGCACCTCACCGCGTACGAGCGCAAGCGCTTGCTCGAGCGAGCGCCGAGCCTGCCGAGTGGGCTCGCGCGACGACCGCTCAACGAGCTGGTCGAACCGGTCGAGATCGAGCTCGACGAGATCGGTCGCGAAACGGTACGCCTCCTGCTCGGTGACAACGAGCTGCCGCGCTCGATCGCGATCCGTGACGAGATGCCGGCGAAGGACGGAGACGAAGGTCTGGATGGATGCGGCATCGTCTTTGGGCCGCCGCTCACCCCAGATCAGCTCGGCGATCCGGTCGGTCGGAACACGGTGTCCTCGGGCTGCGAGGAGGATTTCGAGCACCTGTTTCGGTCGTGCTCCTCCGAGATCCCCGGGACCCAGTCTGCGGTCGCCGTCCTCGATCTCGAGGCTACCGAAGAGGCGGATCACCGATCTCTCCCGATGGTCTGCCGGGCGTCGCTGGTGCTTTTTTCCGCGGTCGGTACGGGTGGTGAGTCAATCGCATGCTCCGCTCGCGAGGAGGTCGCGGCAGTCGGCAACGCCAGGGTGACGACGGTGGAAGGCCGACGCTCGCGGAGGTCCGCATGACCGTTAGACCTTTCTGGCGACGATTCGTTACACGCTTCTTTCGAAGGCGGCATACGCGGTGGGTGCTCGTTCGGCTCAGGCGCCGGTCAGGTCCCGCTGAGTACGTCGTCCCAGTGTCATGGCCATCCAGAGCACGCCGAACCGTCCCCAATTCGTCGTTCCCGCCTCGTTAGGGCGGTCACGGATGCTCGCCGTCTCGTCTGCAGGGAAGAGGATCGAGGAGGACTGAGTGGCGAAGAGCGGCCAACCGGCTTCACCACGGCCGACCGCCGAGATCCTGGCGGTTTCCGGGAGCCTCAGGCGCGAATCGATCAACAGTGCCGTCCTCCGCGCCGCAGCTCGGGCGGCGGCACCGGACGGCATCCGAGTCGCGATCGCCGACGACGTCCGCAAGCTTCCGCTCTTCGATCCTGACCTGGAGACGGAGCCGCTCGGGTCGGTCCTCCGTTTTCGGAATGCCTGCGAGGAGGCCGCAGGGTGCTCCTCGCCGTCCCCGAGTACACGTTCGGCATCCCCGGCGCGTTCAAGAACGCCCTGGACTGGCTGGTCCGGAGCGGCTCGCTCTACCGCAAGCCTGTCACGGTCCTGAAGGCCTCGCCGCCGGGTCGGGGTGCGCACGTCCGCGAGACGCTTGCGCTGGCGCTCATGGCCCATGGCGCCGACGTCGTTCACCGCTCCGTTCCGGTCTCAGGCCGCGACCTCGACGCGCGCGGCGAAGTCAGCGACCCGGGGATAGTCGCCGAGCTCGGGAAGGTCGTCGTCGAGCTCGCGCAGCGAGCGCGCCGCTCAGCCGACACTTGGCCGGCGCTGAGACACGCTTGGCACAAGTGACCGAGCGAGCAGCGCCCAGCGCGCTCGTGTCCAGAGAACCAGCGTGAAGGGAGTTAGCGATGGCAACAGGAGTACAACCGTTCACCGGCAGGTACGAACTCGACCCGAACCACTCGACGTTCGAGTTCGCGGTGACGCACATGAACGTTTCGACGTTTCGCGCGTCCTTCGCCGACATCGACGCACGGCTGACGGCCGACGGAGACACAATCGAGCTCGAAGGACGCGCGATCGCCGAGTCCGTGTCGATCGCGGAACCGCCCGAGTTCCGTGAGCACGTCGTGCGAGGCACCGACTTCTTCGCCGCGGACGCGCATCCCCTGATCACGTTTCGCTCCACGAAGGTCGAGCTCGGCGAGGACGGATCCGCGAGCGTGACCGGTGAGCTCACCATCCGCGGCGTCTCGCGTTCAGTCGCCGCCCGGGGCACCTATCAGCTTCCGACAGAAGACCCCTTCGGCACCTACCGCGCCGGCCTCGAGCTTCGTACAACGGTCGACCGACGGGACTGGGATATGGATTGGCAGGTTCCGCTTCCGGGCGGCGGTGACGCGCTCGGCTGGGAGGTCGAGATCACGGCACAGCTCGAGCTGACCAGGAAGGACTGATGCGTCTTCTCGCGATCAGCGGCAGCCTACGCAGCGGCTCCTACAACAGCGCGCTGCTCGATGCGGCCGAAGCCGAGATCCCGGCGGACGTCGAGTTCGTCCTCTGGCGCGACCTCGCCGCCATCCCTGCCTTCAACGAGGATCTCGAGAGGGCGCCGCCCCCGTCCGTCATGTCGCTGAGACGCGAGATTGCACGGTCGGACGCCCTTCTGATCGCCACACCCGAGTACAACCGCTCGGTTCCGGGAGCCCTCAAGAACGCGCTCGACTGGGTGTCGCGGCCCTTCGCCACGAACGCGTTACGGAACAAGCCCGTGGCCGTCGTCGGAGCGAGCCAGAGCCTCTTCGGCGCCGTCTGGGCCCAGGCGGAGCTGCGGAAGATCCTGGCGACGATCGGCGCCCGGGTGCAGGACCGCGACCTTCCGGTCGCCCAGGCGCACGAGGCCTTCACCGAGGGGCGGCTCCGCGATCCGCGCCTCGCCGCGAGACTGCGGGTGATCGTCGCTGCGCTCGTCGACTCTGCCGAGCAGAGGGCGGCCTGAAGACAGGCCTCGGGGTTCCCCGCTCGGCCGGGACACAGGTCCCGCACAGGAGGGCGTGCGAGCGTCTTTGTCGTGGCGACGAATCGATCCATCGACGGCGGGCACGAGTCCTTCCTTCTCGAGCTCCTCTACCTCGCCGGCTGGCACCTGCGGGTCCGCCGCGGGAACGCGACGACGATCCGTGCGATGCGCGACGAGGTCTCCCTCGAGGTAACCGAGACCAGCTTCCCACGAGCAGCGGGGGTCATGTTCGCGCGGGCGATGCGGTCGACTCGGGTGCGCTGACCAACCCCGCGACACGGTGCCCCTTCCGGCCGTGGAGCCGACCGGGTTGATCGACGCCGACCTCTACCTGCGCGGGGTCGAGACCCTGCTCGCTTCCTGGGAGGAGTACGCGCGCGCGGCGGCCGGTGCAACGGTCGATCGCCTCCCGGGTGTCACCGTCGCCGCCTTCCCGCACGAGCCCGAGCGCACCGTCTACAACAACGCGCTCCTCCAGCGTGATCTCGCGGTCGCGGAGCGCGCCCAGGCACTGAATGCGATGGAGGCTGCGTACGCTGCGGTGGGGGTTGGGCACTTCGCCGCCTGGGTGCACGAGAGCGATGCCGCAATGCAACTCGATCTCGAACGGCGTGGCTACACGCTCGACCAATCGACGCGCGCGATGGGCATGCTGCTCGACGATGTCTGTCTGCCCCGTCCTCAGATCGAGCTCGGGCCACCGGACTGGCTCGAGTATTTGCGGATCGTCGGCGTGCCGCCGGGCTTCATGAGCGGTGCCGACCCTGCTGCCTTCCAGGTGCTGGTCGCACGCTTGGGCGACGAGAACGTCGCTACTGCGATGGCGTTCGACCATCACGGCGACTGCGGCATCTACAACGTCGGAACGCTGGAGCATGCTCGGCGGCGCGGCCTGGGCAAGGCCCTCACCGCCCTTCATGTGCACGACGCGCGCGCGCGCGGATGTCAGACTGCGAGCCTTCAGTCGACGGAGATGGCCGAGCGCGTATACGCCGCGGTGGGCTTCCGGGATCTCGGCCGGATCCTCGAGTACGTGCCGCGCGAGTAGTCGGCGGCTTCGGCCGGGCAGGCTCATCTGGGTCGCCTCAGGCACCTCGATCTCCTCCGTGGCAGGGAGGTGCTCTGCCCGGCACTCGCCTTCCGCGTGCGCGCCTCGCTCGTTGACCCCCTCCCCAGCGGGAGGGGGTCACGTTCTCGCCAGTGAAGACAACGGAGCTGCCCTATTTGCAGCTGCTTTCCGAGCTTCTGCGCTCGACGCGCTCGACGCTGGATGCGTCGCGATACGCCGTGCGTGTCCACGATGCGTCGCGCGTGCCAGAGATGTGTCCGGAATGTGTCCGCGTGTTCTTAATGCAGACAACAGAAATGCCCATTTGCAGGCACTTTGAGCAAGCCCTCTGACGGACTCGAACCGTCGACCCCCTCCTTACCATGGAGGATCCGCCGTGCTGCTATGTGACCTGGGAAACGCGCTTGGTAGCGCGCTTTCCCTGCAATCTGGCTGGTTTCTCCGCTCGTTCCACCCTTGCCTTGGAGGATCTTGAGCAGCCCGGAAGAGCCCCGAACCTGTCCCCAGAACCTAGCCCCAAGACAGCCAGTGTCTGTTGTCGACCGCGGCATAAACGCTCCCCCTGCACGCCGAACCCCGGTGGTCACAAGGCGGGTTTCGTGACTCGGTGCCGCAGCGAGCACGCAGTCTGTTCCGCCGAGCCCCATCGAGGGCCGACCGGGCTAGCGTTCCGGGGCATGGTCAACGCGGACACGCGTGCGCCGTCTCGCCCGCTCCGTTTGGCCGAGCTCCTCGCGTCGGTCTCGCTTGCCACGGACCTCGGGACCGGTCAGCCACCCGGCCACGCGCTGCGCACCTGCACGATCGCCGCTAC
>DATIBA010000123.1:0-7842 GCA_035457765.1 Gaiellaceae bacterium | reverse complement strand
AGGCGGGGTCCGACCTCCTCAGGCCACTGCGGGCCAGCGCCCGTCGAGCCATTCGATGAGCTCGTCCGGCGGTCGTGGGCTCGCGAGGTAGAAGCCCTGCGCCAGGTCGCAGCCCCAGTTCCCGAGGACGTTCCATGCCTGCCTCGTCTCGACTCCTTCGGCGACCACGGTGAGGCCGAGCGCGTGCCCGATGTCGATCATTCCGCGAACGAGGGCCGCGTCGGTCGTGCTCGTGCCGAGACCGTGCACGAACCCTGCGTCGATCTTCAGCTCGTCCAGCGGAAGGACGCGCAGCGCGCTGAAGGACGAGGCACGTCCGCCGTCGTCGAGCGAGAGACGCACGCCGAGCATCCCGAAACGTCCCAACACCTCGTCGTCGAGCTCGGCGCCGGCCGCCGGGCCCGCCGGGACGACCTCGAGAGTCACGGGATTCGCGGCGAGATCGACCGAGCGAAGCATCGCTGCGAGACCGTCGGCGAATTGCGGATCGTCGAGAAGGCGGTATGGGATGTTGATCGACACACCGAGGTCGTAGCCCGCCTTCGACCAGCGCTGCGCCGAGTCCAGGGCGTCGGCGGCGACGAGAAACGTGAGCTCGCGTGCGAGCGGGGTGCGCTCGACGTGCGGCATGAACTCGGAGGGCGGAACGAGAACTCGGTTCGGCCGCACGCGCCGAATCAGGGCCTCCGCGGAGTGAGTCGCACCCGTCTTGACGTCGAGGATCGGCTGGTACACGACCAGGAGCTCCTTCTGTTCGAGCGCGAGCTCGACGTCGCGCACGATGCCGGCATCCACGCCACGCCGAACGAAGACCGTGTCGTCGGACGTATCCCGCTTCGTCGCGTACATCTGCCCGTCCGCGCGCGACAGCAGCTCGTCGGACGTCCCCCCGTCCATCGGGAAGACCGCCCATCCGATGCTTCCGTCGATCTCGATCGTCGTCCCGTCGACTCTGAACGGACGCCGAAGAGCATGCCGAAGCCGTCCGACGAGCGAAGCGGCAGCTTCGTCGCTCCCCGTCTCCATCGACAGGACCACGAACTCGTCGCCTCCCACGCGGGCCACGGTGTCGCTCGCACGCATGATGGCTTCGAAGCGACGCGCCAACGTCCTGAGAACGGTGTCGCCCGCCCGGTGGCCGCGGACGTCGTTCACATCCTTGAAGCCGTCGAGGTCGACGACGATGAGCGTGAAGGGCTCGCCAGAGCGCCGCGAGCGGCGCAGCGCCTGTTCGATGCGATCGTCCAGGAGGATCCGGTTCGGCAAACCGGTGAGCGGATCGCGAAGGGCGCCCGTGGCCGCCCTCCTCAGCCTCCAGTTGAGGACGACCCCGCAGGACGCCGCCGTGCAGGTGAGGATCGCCAGGGCCAAGAGCACGTGGTCGGGCGTCTCGCGCAGGATCTCGGTGAGGAGGCTCGCGGCAAGGACGAGCGCAGCGAGGGTCAACGCCCACGCGAAGGTACCGCTGAGATGCCGCCTTGACCTGATTGTCACTAAAGATCCGCCGTTCTTGCTCCACGAGGGAGCTTCCGCAGTCCTTCCGACAGTAGTCGCCTTCCGAGCGTCCATCACCCCCATATCGAGGGACGCTCATCCCCTGGAGGAGGGATACGAACGCCGCGGTGGGAAGGAGGCGGACGACTCTCCGTGAATCGAGGACGAGTGGACGTCGCGGCGGGTCTCGTCGGGCTGCTTGCGGGCGCGATCGTCGGCCCTCTCGCGGATCGGATGGCGACGAACGCGCCACTCCACGACCCGCTTCTCAAGAGTGTGCCGTGGTCGCCACGCCTTCCGCTCGTCACGCTGGGCACCGCCCTCCTCGCTGGCGCCTGCGGGCTCGTCTTCGGCTTCACCCTCGAGGCGCTCGCCTCGGTGCTCCTCTGCTGGACGCTGGTCGTCGTCACACGCGCCGATCTCGAGCATCGGCTGATACCCGACAAGATCGTTCTTCCCGCGACCGTCGTGATCCTCGGGCTCCGAACGATCGACGATCCGAGTGTCGAGTGGATCGCGAGCTCTTTCGGGGCGGGGCTCTTTCTCTTTTTCATCGTGCTCGTGCATCCGAGTGGGCTCGGCTTGGGGGACGTGAAGCTGTCGGCACTCCTTGGCGCCGGGCTCGGCGTCTCCGTCATCCCGGCGCTGTTCGTCGGGTTCTTCGCCGCCTTCGTGCCGGCCGCGCTCTTGCTGCTCCGGCACGGCAGGGAGGCGAGAACGCGGGCGATCCCGCTCGGACCGTTTCTGGCGCTCGGCGCCGTGGTCGCGCTCTTCTGGGGCGGCGCGATCCTCGACTGGTACAGGCAGCTCGCGACCTAGCACCCGAGCGACGTCTCTCCGAGGGTCTTTAGACGGCTTCCTCAAACGCCGATTCCTCGGCTATGGAAAGCGCATCGACGCCTGCCCGCGTGCGGTCCCCGATCGACGTCGCGCTGCTCGCAGCCGCGGCGCAGAAGGCCGCAGCCGTGCTCGGCGATGCGGACGATCCGACCGTGTCGATCGACGCAGCGATGGGCGTGCTGCACGCCGAGATCGCCGGTTTGACTCCCTCGGTCTTCGTCCTCGATCACGGGCGTTTCTGGCTCGTCGCGCAACGTGGGCATTCGGTCGTCCCGGACGGCATTCGGGTCGTGAGCGGCGTCATGGGCCGTGCGGTACGACTGGGGAGCCCTCAGCTGGTACCGGATGTCACGGCCGATCCCGACTACTTCGCGGTGCGGCCAGGCATCGTCTCGGAGCTTGCGGTTCCGCTTCGCGCGGGACGTGCCGTCGTCGGCGCGCTCAACCTGGAATCCGATCGGGCGCTTCCCGACGGTGCTGCCGAAGCCACCCGACCGCTCTCGTCCGCTCTCGGCCTCCACGCCGATGCCCTGCGTACCCGTCGCACGCTCGACCTGGCCTCGCTCGCCCGCCTGTTCGTCCATTTGAGCAGCATTCGCGACGCCGGTGAGATCGCGGCGCTCGCTGCGGCTTCCCTGCCGAAGATCCTTCCGATCGACGCCAGCCAGGTGATCACGTGGGACGAGCTCGGCGTACCGGCGACGCTCTCCTTCTGGCGCCTCGACCGATGCGACGAGGCGCCTTTCACGCAGCCCGAGCTCGAGGCGGCGAGCGCACTCGCCGATCCGAGCATCGTGTGCCAGGTGATCGATCCGGGACGGGCACGCGGGCTGGCGAGGCTCTCGGGGCCGGTCGTGTGGCTTCCGCTGCGCGTCAACGGAAAGGGGCTCGGGGCGCTCCTGGGTCGAAGCAGTCGCACCGCAAACGTCGACCCGGTGAACCTCGACACCGCGGCGGTTCTCGCCGCCCACGTCGCCGCTTCCTTGGACGCTGCGTTCGCCCTGCGGCGAGAGCGACAGAGCGCGGTGACCGACTCGCTCACCGGAATCCTGAATCGGCGGGGAATCGAAGAGCGGCTCGAGCATGCTCTCACCGTCGCGCAAGAAGGTCGGATGCCGCTGAGCGTCCTCGTGATCGACTGTGACGACTTCAAGGAGATCAACGATCGCGCGGGGCACGAATTCGGCGACAGTCTCCTGTGTGAGATCGCAGATGTCCTCGCCGGTGCGCTGCCGGAGGGTGCGGTTGCAGCGCGTCTCGGTGGTGACGAGTTCGTCGTCATGCTGCCCGACGCCGGCGCCGACGCCGCCGACGCGCTCGGTGGTCAGATCAGGCGCGTTCTCGCAGAGGGGCTCATGGATGCGGGCTTCCCCCTGCGGATCAGCGCCGGGGTCTCGACATACCCGTTCGACGGAGCCGGTTCGACTGCGCTGCTGCGCGCAGCCGACCAGGCGCTCTATGCCGCGAAGAACGGCGGGAAGGATCGCGTTGCCGCGTTTCGGGACGTCCTCGTAGCTCCGCCTGGAGCCTCGGGGGGCGGTGGCCTGAAGCTGGTCGAGACTCGACGCCGTGGCCGAAGCGACACGTCCGGCTCCGTGTTGGCCGACGCCCTTGCGGCCTCCGCCGCCATCGAGGCCGAGGAGAGCGTCGAGGCCGTCTGCAATCGTCTCTGCAAGGCGCTCGTGTTCGTCGTCGGGGCCACGGCCTGCTCGGCCTCCCGTGTCGTCGGGGACTTCGTCGTCGACGCAACCGATCACGCCCTGCGCGACGTCTCGCTCGGCGACGAAGCCGCCTATCGGATCGACGACTTCCCACTCACCGCCGAGGTGCTCCGAACCGGTCGGCCGCGTGCGATCTCGTTCGCAGACGGCGACGTCGACCCCGCGGAGGCCTTCATCCTTCGCGAGCTCGGGATGAATGCGCTGCTCTTGCTACCGCTTCGCGTCTCGGGACGCTCGTGGGGGCTCATCGAGCTCTACGAGATGCGCCTGCGTAGCTTCACCGACGACGAGGCGGCCGTGGCCGAGTTCCTCACCGCCCAGGCTGCACGCCGACTCGAGGTCGTCGACGTCTTCGACGAGTCCGGTGCGCGTCCCCGCGTCTACGAGCTGCCGGACGACGAGGCTCCACCCGCTCCGCGGATGAGATAGGCGCAGCGTCGAGAATCGACTGGCAGCGGCGAGGGCCCCGTGCGTACGACGACGTACTCCACGCCGTCGAGCTCGAATGTATCCCCTCGTGCGAGCTCCAGTCCGGCGATCTCCAGTAGCCGGTACCCCGCTCCGGGCACGACCGCGAGCTCTACCGGGCGCGTTACGCGACCCGGCTCGGTGTCCGTCGGCGCGTCCCGCTTCTCGACCTGCGACTCGCGCTCGGCGACACGGTCCTCCCTCGCGGCGACGTCACGCTCGCGACGTTCGACGGCGGCACGCACGAGCTCCACGGCGCCCAGCTCGCCGCGCCGTCGCGCCAGGTCGGCTTCGGCTTCGGCGAGGCGAGCTTCGCGATCCGTGAAGTCCCGCAGGAAGTCGGTGAGCTCGGACTCGCGCGCCTCCAGATCGGAGCTACCGAGTCTGAGCATCCTCTCGACCGCAGCACGTGAGTCGCGCAGGAGCTCCTCGCGGCGCTCGAGGTCGGCGATGGATGCGTCGAAGCGTGCCGCGTGCTCGTCGAGCTCGCGACGCCGTTCCGCGAGGAGCTGCTCGAGCCGTTCCTCCGGGGTCGGGCGCGTCGTGAAGACCTTCCGAACGAGACCTCCGAGCCCTTCGCCGGCATCGGATGTCGATTCGCGGTCGTCGGAGCGGCGATGGTCGGGATTCGTCACGGTCTGCACTCCGGCGCGACAGCCGATGCCGGCGAACCGATCCTAAGCCGTCGAGTTCGGGACCGTCCGCCGGCGAGGCGCGAGTTCGCCGAGCCCAGTGCGTTTCCTGCCCTCGAGGCCATTCGCGGGAGGGTAAAGCTTCTCGCTCGCGAAACCGATATGCGGATCATGGACGCGAACGGTGCCAGGCTCCTCGCGGCGCGGATCCGCGCGGGAGTCGCCATCGGCGCGAGAGTCGAGCTCGTCCACGACGCGAGCGACGACTCCGGGTTGTGTGCCGGCGATCGCGGCGTCGTCGACCAGATCGACGAGCGCGGATACGTCTTCGTGCGCTGGGATCGCGGATTCGCCTCCGAGATCGACCCGACGAGCACGCCGATCCACCCGCTGGCCGCGTAGCACCTGCTCCGACCCGCGGGCCCGCGGCCGGCGTGTCTCGCTCCGCGTCGCATGGCTCGAACTTGCATCGGCTGGTGCGCGATCACAGTCATGTCCCTCGAACGAGGGAGCGTGAGAGTTCTGCTACCGGGCTTTCTGCCCGCTGGCGCGACCTGTCGTCTTCTCGGGCTTGCCCGCCGACGAACCGCTCGACGACTGGGACGCACTCTTTTCGGCCTTCTGCGTGGTGTCCGGCTGCGTCTTCGGCTTGCTCGCCTTCTCGACTGCGGGCGCGGCGGAGTTCTTCGGCTCCGCGGTGCGCTTCGCCTGGCCCCGTGCGTTCGCTCGTGCCTCGGCGCTCCGAGCCTGCGCTTGCTTGCGCGCCTTGGCCGCGCGTGCCTTCGCTGCGCGGGCACGCTCCTTCGCCTGCAGCCGCTTGGCCTGTCCGGGTGCATTGGTCTTCCCGCGTGCGACCCCGTTCCCCGGAACGAGCACACCGCGCGGAGCGACCTGCCCGAGGCGCTCGCCGGGCTTCCCCGACTTCGCCGGAGGCGTGCCGGCCGGCTTCGAGCCGACCGTCGAGGAGCCGACGACTGCGACCCCGCCGGTCAGTGATGCCGCCGTGACGACGGCCGCGGCCTTCACCGCGAGCCCCCCGGCGAAGATTCCGCCGCCCGTCGCACCCCCCGCGGCCACCGTCGTCGCGCCGGCCGCGGCCACGCCGCTCGCCGCGGCAGGCAGCGTTGCCGCGGTTGCCGTCCCTTCGAACCCTTTGAAGAACGTGAGTGAGAGCGGAATGGGGACGAACATGAGGCCCTTCAGCGCGCGCCGGTTCCGGTGCTGAAGGCTTGCAAAGCGGGCGCAGTCCGGGCACTCGGCCAGGTGATCCCTCAGCCGTCGTCGCTCCTTGCGGCCGAGTCTCCCGTCGGCAGCGCGCGAGATCGCGAGCTGGGCCTCGGTGCACGTGAGCTGGTGCTCGAGCTCCTCGGCGAGCGAGCGTCGTGCCCTGAAGAGCAGTGTCTCGAGGGCCGTCGTGGTCACGTCGAGAATCTGCGCGATCTCCGCGTACGAGCGACCCTCGAACTCACGGAGCACGATGGCCTGCCGTTGCTGCGGGGGGATCTTCGAGAGCGCGACGAGGAGCTCGCCGACGCTCGGTCCGCCGTCCTCTTCGGCTCCGCTTTCTGCGGTTTCCTCGATGAACTCGACCTGTCTCGGGCGGGTCTGCTCCTGGCGGAAGCGCTGCTTGATCGTGTTGCTCGCGATCGTCAGGAGCCAGTTCAACGGCTTGCGTGGGCGAACACCCTGTTCGAGCGAGCGGTATGCGTTCAGGAACGTCGTCTGCGTCACGTCTTCCGCGTCTGCGTGGTTGCCGAGGACCGCGAGCGCATAGCGATAGATCTCGCCTCCGTGTCTCCGGTAGAGGTCGTCGATCGCGCTCGAGGCCAGGTGGCCGGACTCAGTGACAGCCATCTGCTTAGACGGTCCTCAGCCGGGACCACCTCCGCAACCCACCTCACAAATTCTTAACACTGCTCCGCGCAAGAACCGCGCCGCGATGTCGTCTTCTGTAGTGCCGAACCGAATCCAATCCAAGGGGAAGCTCGATGACCAGACTCTTCATTCTCGCCGCCATGTTCTGCCTCGCCGCGCCGGCGGCCTTTGCGGTCCCGCCGGCCGGTCAGGGTCAAGGACAGGCGCAAGGGCAGGGTCAGTCTGCGACCCCGACCGCGTCCGAGCTCTGCAAGCAGCAGCGCCGCTCGATGGGCATGCGCACTTTCCGGGCGACGTACGCACCGACAGGAAGTCCGAAGGCAGCGATGAACGCATGCCTGGCACAGCAGGTCCAGGTGGCGACGACCGCGGCGAAGAACGCCGCCAAGGCGTGCAGGGCCGAACAGCTCGATCCGAACTTCGCGGCAGGACACGGCAACAAGTCGTTCGCTGAGCACTACGGCACGGAGAACTCGAACAGGAAGAACGCGTTCGGCAAGTGCGTCTCGTCGAAGGCGAGTGCCGCGGTGGAGTCGCAGCAGGACGCGACGCTGAATGCGGCCAAGAGGTGCAAGGCCGAACGGCTCGATCCGAACTTCGCGGCAGGGCACGGCAACAAGTCGTTCGCTGAGTACTACGGCACGGAGAACTCGAACAGGAAGAACGCGTTCGGCAAGTGCGTCTCGAAGCTCGCGAAGGAGCAGGGCTCCTCGTCCTGAGCTCCAGAACCGCAGCGGTCGGCGGCACCGGTTGCGGCGGTAGGGGGAAGAGAGACGAAGGAGGTCGAGAGACCTCCTTCGTCGGTTCTTGGG
>DATIBA010000122.1:0-3521 GCA_035457765.1 Gaiellaceae bacterium | reverse complement strand
ACGGAGTCGTGGGGACCGGTCATTCCTGCATCCGTGATGAAAGCCGTGCCCCTGGGCAGGATCGTCGCGTCCGACGTCTGGACGTGGGTGTGCGTGCCGACTACCGCGGTCACGCGTCCGTCGAGCCAGCGCGCGAGCGCTGCCTTCTCGCTGGTCGCCTCCGCATGCACGTCGACGAGGACGACCGGCGTCTCGGCCAGGGCTTGCTCGACGAGGCCGTCGATGAGCTCGAACATCGACGTTGCAGGATGGAGGAAGAGCGACCCGAGGACGTTGATGACTGCGACCCGGGAGCCGTTCGCCGCTGGGACGATCGCCAGGCCCCTTCCCGGTGTGTTGGACGACGTGTTCGCAGGCCGCACGACGCGATCCGAGGCGTCGAGGTAGGCGCCGATCTCCGAGCGCCTGAAGGCATGGTTGCCCAGCGTGATCGCGTCGGCGCCCATTGCGAGGAGCTGATCGGCGAGGCGCGGCGTGATTCCGATGCCGTCGGCCGAGTTCTCCCCGTTCACGACGCAGACGTCGATCTCGAGCTCCGACCGAAGCGCCTTCAGTCGCGCGTCGAGAGCCCTGCGACCCGGGGCGCCCACGACGTCGGCGATGAAGAGGATGCGCAGGGCGGGGAGGTTACGGGACGCCGAGGGTCGCCGACGGATAGACCCGGATCGACACGTTGTTGCCGCCGTCGGGGGCGTACCGCCTGAGCGCCTGCTCCTCGAAGCGGCCGATGTCGGTGACCGTCCCGAGCTTGGACGATCCCGCAGCGACGTTCGCCCCGACGCTGAGCGCGGGGTCGGGCTTGACGTTCTCGATGGCCACGACGAGGGACGGCGCCGACGTGGGGCGGAGCTCGATCTCCGCTCCGACTGTTCGCCCCGAGACGACGTGATCTCGGACTGCGACGACGGTTCCGTCCACCGGCGAGTAGACGTCGGTACCGGCAACCGCGCCCACGTCGAGCGTGCGCAGCGTGCCGCTCTCGAGCTGGTACCACGCCAGGCCACGACGCGACGATCCGGTGATTCGATGCCAGAGCCGCGCGAGCAGCCCTTCGTTCGCTTGTGGACCCACTGGCTGGAGAACCAGGGCACCATCGGCGGCACCGTGAAATCCGACGGCCGTCACACCACCCTGGGCGACGGGAGACTGCACACGCAGGTTCCCGACCGTCGCGAGCACCTGCGGCTCAGGTGGAGCCGAGGTGACGGGCAACGGGGGCACCGACGGCGCCGAGGCGGAGCTGCCGCTCCCGTCGAACGCCGTCAGGGCGAGCGTGGCGACGCCGAGAACGCCGATGACGATAGCGAGTGCGAACCACCGGGCTCGCGCCTGCGCGCGCCGTCGATCCGCACGAAGCCGCGCGGCGTGACGTGAGCGCGGAGTCGCCATCTCCAGGACCGTAGCAAGGTCCGCCGCGTGCGAACCCGGCGCGGCCCGGCTGTAGCATCCGCTCATGGCCGGCTCCGGCCCGACGATCCAGATTCCGCGGTGGATCCAGCTTGTCGGTCTTCCTGTCGTGCTCGTTCTGGCGTTCCTCCTCGCTGGGACGCTCGGACATGTCCTGTTCCTCTTCCTGACCGCCAGCGTGATCGCCTTCACGCTGAATCCGCTCGTTCGCGACCTGACGCGCCTCAGGGTGCCTCGCTCCCTCTCCGTCTTCGTCGTCTACACGGTGTTCGCGGCAGCTGTCGTCGCACTTCTCATCGCGATCGGTGTAGTCGCGTTCGACCAGGCACGAATCGCAGGAGAGCGGATCGACGCCTACGTCACCAACGAGGATTCGGCGACGGGCCAGACCGCCGCCGAGCTGGACATCGACAGCCTCCAGGCTTGGCTCGACGATCATGGACTCGAGCGCGTCAAGGTCCGCGAGCAGTTCAACGAGTGGATCTCGTCGCTGAGCGCCGGCGAGATCTCGGGCTACGCGCAGGATGCGATCTCGTTCGCCCGCGGCGCGGCATTCTCGGTCGTCCTGCTGCTGTTCTCGCTGATCCTGATCGTGGTGATCTCGATCTACATGCTCCTCGACATGCAGCGGCTCGAGCGCTCCATCGACTCACGCTTTCCACCGCATGGCGGCGCCCCGCTCACACAGCAGATCGAAGGCGCGCTGTGGGGATACCTCAAAGGACAGGCGATCCTTTCGACCGTCATCGGGACGAGCGCCGGTGTCGGCATGTACATCCTCGGTGTGACGGGCCTCGTCGAGGGCGCGGAGGAGTACGCCCTCCTCTTCGGGCTTTGGACGGCGTTCATCGAGGTGATCCCGTACATCGGCCCGTGGCTCTCGGCAGTGCCACCCGCGCTCTACGCCCTCGTCGTCGACCCGATCGGCGTCGTCTGGGTAGCTCTTCTCTTCCTGTTCATCTACCAGGTGGAGGGTCACGTCGTCGTTCCGAACGTCATGGCGAGTGCGCTGCGCCTGCACCCGCTGCTCGTCATCTTCGGTCTGCTCGCGGGTGGCGAGTTGTACGGGATCGCCGGCGTGCTCGTGGCGTTGCCGACGATGGCAGGGCTGCGCGCGATCTGGGGGTTCTTCCGCGGGCGTGTGCAACTCGAGCCCTGGGACGAGGGCAGTCCGGACGTTCCCGTGGAAGTCGAGCTCGAGCCTCCACGGGCCGAGCAGCCGCGTGCCGCCTCCGGGTCGGGCTAGGTTCTACGACATGTGGGAGACCATCGCAGCCGAGGCCGCGGCCGAGAGCCCACTCTGGGCCGAAGCGCTTCTGCCCGAGGCAGAGCAGCTGCGCGAGCCCGTCTTCTCCCGGCTCGCGCCGGCACGGCATGCTCTCGGTCTCGAGACGATCTACGAGGGGTACCTCCTGCACTACGGTCGCTCGCGCCTGTTCTCTCCACCCGATCCCGACACCGCTCTCCTGCTCGGCGACTACCTCTACGCGCATGGGCTGGTTCGGGTGGCGACCACCGGGGACGTGGCGGCAGTCGCAGACCTCGCCGAGCTCATCTCGCTGTGCGCGCAGGCGCACGCAGACGGACGGAACGGTGACGGCGCGGCCTGGGCCGCGACGGCAGTTTCGCTCGGCGCGGGCGCTCTCGACACCGCACGGGAGGCATTGAGGGTGGGTCGGGACCCGGGTCCGCTCGAGAGCGCCGCCCGGTCGAGCGTGGGTGACGACGCCGTCGACGGCGTGCTCGCTGCGCACGCCCGGCTCGTCGGATAGAGTCGCACGCGATGGCCTCCGTGCTCGCGCTGCTTCTCGCCAAGACCGCCGCCGAGGAGGGTCGCGACATCATCCTCTCGATGCTGGTCGTGGGCCTCGTCCTCGTCGTGGTGGTTTTGCTCGGCGATCTGTACAACTCGCGTGCGCGGAAGCGCCACTAGCTCGCCGCGCCTGCGGGACTGCTGTGCTGAAGAACCCGCCATGACGGGTTCTCCTGCACATGTCGAACCAGTACTCAGCAGTCGACGTAGGGCATCTCGCCGCTTCCGGCCCACCCGTAGCCCGCGTAGTACCAGCGATAGTCAGTCCAGAACCAGCTCCGCGAGTACGTCGGAACGCTCA
>DATIBA010000121.1:0-24252 GCA_035457765.1 Gaiellaceae bacterium | reverse complement strand
TCTGGGCGGAGACGAACTCCTCGTCGCTCTTCACGAGGAGCCCCATGGGGATGAAGAACATGTTCGCGACGCTGTGCTCGAAGCCGGCGGCGACGAACGCTGCGATCGGCGGAACGATCGCAAGGATCTTGTCGGTCGTCGTGCGCGCCGCGTAGCACAGCCACACCGCAAGGCAGACGAGGGCGTTGCAGAACGCGCCGAGGACGACCGCCTGGAGGAACTCGAGATCGGTCTTGGCAGCTGCTATCGACAGCGCCTGGACGCCGACTGCGCCCTGGCCGAACTCGTACTGCTTCGAGACGAAGAGCATCAGCGCGGTCGCGAACGCGCCGACGAAGTTCCCCAGGTACACGAGCCCCCAGTTCTGAGCGACCTGGATCGTGCGTACGCGACGACTCGCCCAAGCCATGACGATGAGGTTGTTGCCCGTGAAGAGCTCAGCGCCGGCGACGATGACGAGGATCAGACCCAGGGTGAACGCGAGGCCGCCGAGGAGGCGAACGATCCCGAACGGGACTTCGCCGCCACCTGCGGTCACGGTGGTCGCGAAGATGGCGCCGAGGGCGATGAAAGCCCCGGCGAGGACCGAGAGAGCAAAGGTGTTCGCCGTCGACATGCCGGCTTTGACGACGCCGACCTGTTCGGCCTTGCGGGCCATCTCCACGGGCGGCAGCGCGTCGAGACCAGCAGACGTGAATACCTGTTCGGCCACGGTGCCCCGAATTCGTATCTGGACGAGCGGATGTCATCCGGGAGGAGGCCGTCTGCATCGTCTGCCATCGCTGCGACAGTGACCGGGTGGCGGAAGTCAGTCCCGCGCCGAGCCCCGGAGCCACCGCCGGTGAAGGGGCCGTACTCGATGTTCCCATGGCGATGCCCTGGACTCATGCCTCGCAGGTCCGTGCAGCGCTGAGCGGACGGCGGTTCGTGAGCGCCACCGAGATCGCGGTGCTCGACGGCGAGCGCTTCGCCGGCCTCGTCCCGGTCGAAGCGCTGCTCTCCGCAGCGGGCGAGACTCCCGTCGGCGAGTTGGCCTTCCAGCCTGTGGTCGTGACTCCGGACTCGGACCTCGAAGCGGCCACACGTGCCACCGCGCGCCGCGGCGGGCGCAGTGTCGCGGTCGTCGACGGTCAGGGACGGTTTCGCGGGCTCGTGCCGCCTGCTCGGCTGCTCCACGTCCTCGAGCTCGAGCACGAGGAGGATCTCGCACGACTGGGCGGCCTGCTCGCGGGGACGAGAGCGGCCCGGGAAGCCTCGGAGGAGGCGGTGCCACGCCGCCTGTGGCACCGCCTTCCCTGGCTCGGCCTCGGCCTGCTCGGCGCGATGGCCTCGGCGGTCATCGTCGGCGCGTTCGAGGACGAGCTGCGGACGCAACTCCTGCTCGCCTTCTTCATCCCGGCGGTCGTGTACATGGCCGATGCGGTCGGTACCCAGACCGAAACGGTCGTCATTCGCGGCATGTCGCTCGGAGTTCCAGTTCGTGCGATCTTCGCTCGCGAACTGCTGACCGGCCTCGTGATCGGAGTGCTGCTCGGTGCGCTGTTCTTCCTCTTCGCGGCCGCCTTCTGGGGAGACGAACGTGTCGCGGCGGCTGTGGCGGTGTCCCTCGCGATCAGCTGCTCGATCGCCACGATCGTCGCGATGGCGCTGCCGTACGGGCTCGACCGCCTGGGACGTGATCCTGCCTTCGGATCGGGACCGCTCGCAACGGTCATCCAGGATCTCCTCTCGATCGTCGCGTACTTCGCCGTAGCGACGCTCATCGTGAGCTAGGACCTAGGTCAGCGAGGAGGCGAGGGCACCGATCGAGTAGGCGACTGCCGCGGCGAGAGCGCCCACGAAGAGCATCTCGAGCCCGCTCCGGATCCAGCCCAGGTGCGTGACGAAGGCGCGCGAGGATCCGACGACGTAGAGCGTCGAGAGCGTCAGGGCGATCGCCACCGGGAATCGCACGTCCTCCGACATGGGAGCGATGTACGCGACGAGTGGAACCATGCCGGCGATGATGAAGCCGACGAACGTGGCGAAGCCGTGTCGAAACGCCTCGGAGTGATCGGCGCGCTCGTCCGCGTCGGCGTACGACCTCCTGGCCAGGAAGTTGCTCGCTCCCATCGAGAAGCCGTCGGCGATGAGGTTTGCGAAGCCGAGGATGAGGATGATCCGCTCGGAGAGGTTGGCGCCGACCACTCCCGACACGACGGCGAAGGTCGTGATGATCCCGTCGTTCGCTCCGTAGACGAGATCCGGGAGGTAGTGGCGAAAGAAGCTCGAACGCGCGGCCGAGGACGGGAGGCGTCTCATTGGAGCAGTCCCTCGAGCGCCCGGGCCGAGCGCCGTAGCACCTGCTTGCCTGCCTCCACGCACAAGAACGGCACCACAGCGAGGAGGATCGTGAGAAGGAGCTCGCTGGCGCCGAGGGGCACCGTGCCCAGCGGCTCGTTGAGCGCGGGCAGGTACACCATGACGAGCACCAGTGCGCCGGAGAGGACGACGCTTCCGACGAGGTAGCGGTTCCGGGGTGCGTCCCAGGCCGAGTGGATCGGCGATCGCAATGCGAAGACGAGTGCGAGCTCCGCGAAGGCGACCGTCGCGAAGGCCATCGTCTGTCCGGCATCTCCCTGGCCCTCGCGACCGACGAGGAACGCGACCAGCGCAGCCGCTCCCACGAGCCCTCCGATCATCGCGAGCGCGGCCCATGCGCGCGGCGGAAACAGACGGTCGCTTCTCTCCGGACCCCGTCGCATGGTTTGCGGCGACGGGGGATCGCGCGTGAGCGCGATGGCGGGCAGGCCGTCCGTGAGGACGTTCACGAGCAGCACCTGCACCACCGTCATGGGCGCGCCGAGACCGGCGAGGATCGCGGCGCCGAACAGCGCGACCTCGCCGAGGTTCGCAGAGAGCAGGAACGCGACGAACTTCCGGATGTTGTCCGCGATCGCGCGGCCCTCGCGAATCGCCGCGACGATGGTGGCGAAGTCGTCGTCCGTGAGCACGAGATCGGCCGCCTCCCGCGCCGCCTCGGTGCCGCTGCGACCCATGGCCACTCCGACGTCCGCGCGCCTCAGGGCAGGGGCGTCGTTGACTCCGTCGCCCGTCACCGCCACGACTTCGTGCTGCGCTTGGAGCGACTCGACGAGCACCAGCTTCTCGGCGGGCGTCACGCGAGCGTGGATCGCCGCGTCGTCCAGGTCGAGCTGGCGGCCGATCGCACGTGCGGTCACCGGATGGTCTCCCGTCACCATCTCCACCCGCAGTCCCGCCGAGCGGGCCTCGCGAACCGCGTGCCGCGCCGTTTCCCGCAGCGGGTCGCGGAGTGCGACCAGGCCAACGACCTCGAGGTCGAGCTCGATGGCGTCGTCGTCCAGCGCCGCATCGGGGACCTGTCGCTCCGCGATCGCGAGCACCTTGAGTCCTTCGGACGCCCACGACTCGGCAGCCGCCTCCAGTTCGGCGACCTCGCGAGCGGCCATGGTCGACCGTTCCAGCACGACCTCGGGCGCTCCCTTCACGTATGCGCGAACTCCGTCGGACTCCTCGTAGATCAGTGTCATGCACTTACGAATTGGATCGAAGGGCAGCTCGCGGACGAGGTGCCGATCACGCTGGAGGGCCGCGCGGGTGAGGCCGCGTTCGTGCGCCGCGAGGACGAGCGCCGCGTCGACCGGGTCGCCCGCGTGGCGCAGCACCTCGCCATCATCGATGACGACAGCGGTCGACGCCAATGCCGCCGCGGCTAGGAGCCGAGGCTCGGCCACGCCCGGCGCCGGACGCGTCGCGGTGAGGCGGAGGCGGTTCTCGGTGAGAGTGCCCGTCTTGTCGGAAGCGATGACGGTCGCGCTCCCGAGCGTCTCGACGGCGGTCAGCCGGCGAGCTATCGCTCCACGCTCGGCCATCGCCCGCGCGCCGAGCGCCAGCGCGATCGTGACCGTCGCGGCCAGCCCCTCCGGCACGGCGGCCACTGCTACCGAGACTCCGACGAGGAATGCCTCCTCGGCCCCCGACCCACGTGCGAGCATGGCGCCGGCGAGGGTGAGCGTGACGACGACCCCGAGACCGACCATCAACTGTGACAGCCCCCGCACGCGACGCTGGAGCGGAGTCGACGGCGGTTTCGCCAGTGCCGTCAGTCCGGCGATCCGACCCAGCTCCGAGAGGGAACCGGTGGCGGTGACGACCGCGCGTCCGCGCCCGCGCGTCACCGCGGAGCCCGCGTAGACCATCGAGTACCGCTCGGCGAGAGGCGCTGCACGAGGCGCCGGCTCGACGAGCTTGTCGGTCGGCACGGACTCGCCCGTGAGTGCGGACTCGTCGACGGCGAGCCCCGCCACGGCGACCAGTCGCCCATCGGCGGGCACGCGCTCGCCGTCGCGCAGAACGACGAGGTCGCCGGGAACGATGTCCTCGACGCCGAGTTGGCGCTCACGGCCGTCGCGAACGACGTGCGTGCGGCGCTCGAGCACGTCTCGCAGGGCCAGCACGGCGCGCTCGGCCCGCGCCTCCTGGACGAATCCGAGGAGAGCGTTCAGGATCACGATCGCGCCGATGGCGGCGGCTTCGAGGTACTCGCCGATCAGCACGGACACGGCTGTGGCGCCGACCAGGAGGCCGACGAGCGGATCGGCGAATTGACGGAGTGCGATCGACACGTAGTGCGGTCGCACCGGTTGCGCGAGTCGATTCGGGCCGAATCTCGCGAGCCGCTCCTCCGCCGCGTCCTCCGTCAGACCGAGTTCGACATCGGTTCCGAGCTCGCGAGCAACGTCGCGGAAGGGTCGGGCGTGAAGCGCGCCGTCCCTCAGCCGAGCACCCTGGTCACTCGTCTCACGGCGACCAGCCGAGCTTCGGTGCATGCTGCCTGCCGACATCGCGGGCGAGCATCGGCCAACAGGGTCCCGGCCCACCGGTTCACGGGATCGACCGTCCGCACCTCACGGCCGAGTCTTCTCGCGAACACGCCCCGCGGGCGGAGCCGTCACCGTCGATCGGAGCGTGACGACACCGGGGATCTTGGCGACGAGCTTCTCGAGAACCTGCACCTCGGTCTCGTTCTGAAGCCTTCCGGACAGGTCGACCTCACCGTCGCGAACGACGATCTCGATGCTTCCAGGATCAGCCCAGAGGACGCGCTCGAGCACGTCGTCACGAATCTCTGCGGCGATCTCCTCGTCCGTGCGCAGGAAGGCGCGGATCAGATCGGTGCGCGTGAGGATTCCCACCAATCGACCGTTCATCGCAACCACCGGGAGCCTGTTGACCCCGTTCTCCGTCATGAGTCGTGCAGCTCTGGCGGCCGACTCGATGGGCGTGACCGTGATCGCGGGGGCGGTCATCGCCTCGCCTGCGGTGCGCGCATGAGCCTTCTCGAGCTCCCAGTCCGGAGTCGTGTCGAGGAGCCAACCGAGTGGGCCATGGTGCCGCTCGCTGGGGCCGCCCTCCTTGTACAGGATGTCGCCCTCGCTGATCACTCCTACGACCTCCCCCGCGTCGTCGCACACCGGCATGCCCGTGATCCCGTGTTCCACGAGCGCTCGCGCGACCTCCTTGAGCGATGCCGCCGGGGTTGTCGTCACCACTTCCGTCGTCATCAGGTCGCTGACTTTCATCGGATCCTCCTTTGCTCGGCTCTCCACGAATCGTGAGTTCTGAGCGATGCCCGTTCATCGGCGCCGCCACTGATCGCTCCTGCGGAGAACCCGAATCGATTTCCGTACATGGGACAGTCGATTACCAGGTCTTCGCACGCACGATGCGCTCAGGATGCCGCACGCGAACACGTGCGTCGACGGCGACGCAGGCCTCGGGATGTGCGATGACGGGGTTGAGGTCGAGCTCGGCCACCGCGCCGAGAGCCTCACCCAGACGTGCGAGGCGGTGGACGAGATCGACGAGCGCTCTCACATCGGCCGGGGGCGCGCCGCGGAAGCCGCGGACGAGCCGCCCGGCCTTGCCGCCGAGGACGAGCTCCTCGGCGTCCTGGTCCGTCAGCGGTGCGATCCGGAACGCGGCCTCGCCGATGAGCTCGGCGAGGACCCCGCCGGGGCCGACGGCCACGAGTGGCCCGAAGACCGGATCCTGGACGACACCGACGAGAAGCTCTGCGCCGGCAGGCACCATGGGTTGGACGACCACGGGTGCGGGGATCCGCTCGACGGCACGGCGAACCGCGTCCTCGTCGACGAGATCGAGCGCGACGCCGCCCGTCTCGGTCTTGTGAGCCCCGGGCTCCGCGGACTTGACGACGGCCGGGAATCCGAGCTCGCGGGCGGCCGCGACGGCTTCGGCCGCGTCGCGGGCGACTCGCTCCTCGACGAGCGGAATGCCGTACGCGAGGAGGAGCTCGCGAGCTTCCGCCGGCTCGAGCCAGACGTCGTCGCCGCGCGCGAGCGCGGCGTCGACGACTCGCTCCGCTGCTGGACGGTCGATCCCGTCGAGCACCGGTATCGCTCCGTGCAGTCGGCGCAGCCACTCTGCCCGCTCGGCGGCGCGCCCGAGTGCCCGAGCGGCCGATTCGGGATATGCGAAGGCGGCAACGTGCCCCTCGGCCCGGCGAAGAGTCGGCGGAATCCCTTCAGCCGTCATGACCACGGCGAGCAAAGGCTTGCCCGATGCCTCGCGCGCGGCCGCCGCGTCGATCGCGGCGGCCACCTCGTTCGGGAGCGCCGTGACCGTCGGCACGAAAAGCGTGATGACGGCGTCGACCTGAGGGTCGCGAAGCAAGAGCGGGAGTGCCGCCGCGTACGTCTTGGCCGTCGCCCCGCCGAGCATGTCGACCGGGTTCGCGAGGCTTGCCTCGGGCGAGAGCAGCGGCGCCAGCGCTCGCCGCGTCTCCTCGGTCAGCGCGGGCAGTTTCAGCCCCGCGGCGTCACAGGCGTCGGCACAGAGGATTCCAAGGCCACCGGCGTTGGTCAGCACAGCCACCTGCCGCCCCCGCGGCTCCGGATGGCCGGAGAGCAGCGCCGCCACGTCGATCAGCTCCTCGAGGGAGGTCGCGCGGATCACTCCTGCCTGTCGGAAGAGTGCGTCGACGGCCGCGTCGGATCCGGCGAGTGCCGCCGTGTGTGAGCTCGCCGCGCGTTGCCCTATCGCGCTCGTCCCACTCTTCAACGCAAGGATGGGTTTGCGCCGGGCGACCCTGCGGGCGAGACGGCCGAAGCGGCGCGGATTTCCGAAGGACTCGAGGTAGAGGAGCACGACGTGCGTGGCCGGATCGTCCTCCCACCACTCGAGCAGGTCGTTCGACGAGACGTCCGCCTTGTTTCCGATCGATACGAACGCGGAGAGCCCGAGTCCGCGCGCTTCAGCCGCTTCCAGGAAGGCGGCCGCCAGCGCTCCGCTCTGTGACGAGAACCCGATGTTGCCGCTCGGGGCCGAGCGGGCGGCGAAAGTCGCATTCAGGCTGATGCTGGCCACGGCGATTCCGAGGCAGTTGGGGCCGATGAGGCGGCCGCCGCGTCCACGCACCAGCGCGAGCAGCCGCTCCTGTCGCTCCGCACCCTCGCTGCCGACCTCGGCGAAGCCGGCGGAGATCACGACGAGCGCACGCACGCCTGCGTCGAGTGCTTGCTCGGCGGCCTCGAGGACGGCCTCTGCGGGTAGGGAGACGACGGCCAGATCGACGGTCTCCGGGATCTCGGCGATCGAGCGGTAGGCCCGCACGCCTGACACGGGCTCGCCGTCGCGATTGACCGGGTACGCGACTCCGGTGAAGTCGCCGGCGAGGATGTTCCGGAAGAGCTCACCTCCGATCGACCCGCGGCGACGCGAGGCGCCGAGGACGGCCACGCTCTTCGGCTCGAAGAACGGGAGGAGCGACGCGGTGACGGCCGTGTGATCGCGCCGTTCGACGCTCTCTTCGTACCGCTCGGTCGCCGCGATCGGAAACTGCACTTCGAGCTCACCGCCCTGGAGCTCACGCGACAGCTCGAAGCCGACCGTCTCGAAGACCCCGAGCATGTCTCGGTTGTCCGCGAGCACCTCGGCGACGAAGCGCTCGATGCCAACCCCCGCCGCCCGCGCCGCGAGCTGTTCGAGCAGCCGCGTACCGATGCCGTGACGCTGGTATTCGTCCGCGACCGCGAACGCGGCCTCCGCGGCGCCCGGATCGCGAAGACGAACGTAGTTGGCGACGGCAACGACGTGCTCGCCCTCGCGGTCGGCGAACGCTCCGAGCAGCGCGCCCCGCTCCTCCCAGTCCGGCTCGAGGAGTGGCTCGATCAGGCGTTCGTCCACCGTCCGGAAGCCGTGAAAGCGCAGGTAGAAGCTTCGCTCGGAGAGGGCGCGGAAGAACTCGAGCAGCGCGTCCGCGTCATCTGCCCGCGGAGGTCGCAGCCGGAGCGTGCGGCCGTCACGGAGAATGACGTCGACCGTTCCCGCTGCCTCGGCGACCGCGCCGTCCACGCAAGCATCATGCACGCTCCTCCGTCCGGGGGGAGCGTCAGGTCAAGCCGCGAGTCGCCGCGAGGTGAAGCCGGCCCGGATCTGCCGAACGCGTGAGCGGAGGCTGTCGCGGGGGAGGGCCGGATTGAACAGCGGGCTCTCGGTCGGGTCGCTCAGCAGTCGAAGACACGCCACGGCGCACGCGGGATTTAGCTCGAGCTCCTCGTCCTCGAGTTCTGCCGCCAGTCCCTCGAGCTCGTCGGACTCGTCCGTCCCTGTCGCCCGGCAGGTGCTGCCCGGCTCCTCGAGGATGTTGCGGATCAGCGTCGCGAACGTCCGCCGCCGCTCCATCGTCGTCTCACGCAACGCGTACTCGTGCACCTCCGAGATCGCGTAGGCGTCATGCTCGCCGGCGAGGCGGTCGACGAGGTCCCAGCGTCGCCACAGAGCCCGCACGGCCAGTCCACCGATCGCCAGTCCACCGATGAAGAGCGGAAGAGCGAGCGCCGGAAGGAGCTGCGTCGCTGCGACCGCCGAGCCCAGTGCCACCCCCGCCAGGACGAGATCCTGAATCTCCTCGTGACGCAGCTCGAGCAGGCGTGCCGTAGCGTCCTCGACCGTTCGTGCATACATGCCTTCAGGCTCACCGTGTCGAGGCTCCGTGGCATCCGTGGGAGGTCGGACTTCAGACGCGGTTTTCCCGCATCGTTTGGCCCCGCATCGGTTTCCTCCCGGCGACTTCGTAGTTTTCCGCGTTCGGTTCGCGGCGTGCTGCCGATGCCCAGCGGCTGGGGAACGTCGACGCTGGAGCGGACGAGAGGAGACGACATGAGCACACCGATCGTCGAGGCGCGCGCTCTCCGCAAGACGTACGACACCGGCGTGGTTCGCGTCGCGGCGCTGCGCGGCATCGATCTCGTCCTCGAGGAGGGCGAGATGGTCGCGATCATGGGGCCGAGCGGCTGCGGCAAGACGACTCTCCTGAACTGCCTCTCCGGCCTGGATTCGATCGACGACGGCGAGGTCCTCATCGCGGGGACGCCACTCGCCGAGATGTCCGACCGCGAGCGCACCGACTATCGCGCCCGCCGTATGGGTTTCGTGTTCCAGTTCTACAACCTGATCCCGGTCCTCACCGCGGTCGAGAACGTCGAGCTCCCGCTGCTCGTCGCGCGCGTCGCGGCGGGCGAGGCGAGACGACGCTCGCTCGAGGCGCTCGACCTCGTCGGGCTCGTCGAGCGCGCAGGCCACGTCCCGGACGCGCTCTCCGGAGGAGAGCGCCAACGGGTGACGATCGCCCGCTCGCTCGTGAACGATCCGGCGATCGTCTGGGCGGATGAGCCCACGGGCGACCTCGACTCGGAGAACGCGACCGACATCGTCGCGCTGATGCGCCGTCTGAACGTCGAGCGGGGTCTCAGCTTCCTCATCGTCACGCACGACATCTCGGTCGGCCGCAAGACCGATCGCATCGTGCGCATGCTGGACGGCGAGGTCGTCGAGGAACAGCGACTGGAGGTGCCACATGTACTCGCGGGTCACGCAGCTTGAGATCGACACGATGCGGATCGGCATGGACGAGGCCGCGGCGCTCTTCGCCGAGAAGGTGCTCCCGGGCCTCCGCGAGCAGCTCGGCTACGAGGGCGCGCTCGCGCTCGCGACGCCCGAAGGGAAAGGGCTGATCGTGACGTTCTGGGACAGCGAAGAGGGAGCGAAGGACGCATCCGGCTTCGCGTCCCAGGAGCTCGAGCGTTTCGTCACGATCTTCCGCGCGCCGCCGGGTCGTGACGTCTACGAGGTCGCCGTCTCGGATCTGCCGGACATCGTCGCCGTGTAGACGATGAAGGAGGTCTTCGGCATCCCGGTCGACTCGCTGCTCGTCGGTCTCCTCGTCGCGCTCGGCATCGCAATCGCCGCGCTCGTGGCGTTCGGCCTCCGGAACCGCGTACTCGTGAAGCTTGCCGTCCGGAGTGTCGGGCGGCGGCGGGGACGCAGCGCGCTCATCGTCCTCGGGCTGATGCTCGGGACGACGATCGTCGCCGCAGCGCTCACGACCGGCGACACGATGGCACACACGATCCGGGCGACCGCAGTCGCCGCGCTCGGCGCGACGGACGAGACGATCGCACCCAAGGGCGCGGTCGACGACATTCCGGGCGAGCTCGGAGCCGCCACCGGGACCGGCTGGATCGACGAGTCGGTCGTCCTGGACGTCGAGCGCGCCGTCGAGGACTCCGGTCTCGTGGACGGCGTAACGGGTGCAATCGTCGAGCAGGTCGCAGTGCAGGCACCGGCCCAGCGCCAGAACGAGCCGAGCGTCGTCCTCTTCGCGGCCGACCCGGCCCGCATGGAGGGGTTCTCCCCGATTCGGGGCTCGGGCGGCGAGGAGCTCTCGCTCGCCGACCTCGGCGCGCGTGAGATCTACCTGAACGCCCGCGCCGCCCGCGATCTGCGCGTCGAGCCCGGCGCGCGAGTCGTCGTCTACACGGGGTCCGATCCGGTGGCAGCGCGTGTTCGCGACGTCGTCCGGTTCGACGGTGCGGGCACCGCCGACGCCGCACTGCTCGTGTCGCTCGACCAGGCGCAGCAGCTGTTCGGGCAGGAGGGCCGTGTTCGCGCGGTACTGGTCTCGAACCGAGGGGGAGACATCGGCGGGGCTGCACTGACGGAAGAGGTCGTGGCGCTCCTTCGGCCCGTCGTGGCCGCCTCCCAGGATCTCGAGATCGAGACGCTCAAGCGCGACGCGATCGAGGACGCTGACGCCCAGGGGAACGCGTTCATGACGTTCTTCACGACCTTCGGCACCTTCTCGATCGCCGCCGGCATCCTCCTGATCTTCCTCATCTTCGTCATGCTCGCGGCCGAGCGGCGCGGCGAGCTCGGCATCGCCCGGGCCGTCGGGACGAGGCGCGGGCATCTCGTGCAGATGTTCACCTTCGAGGGCGCGGCCTACGACCTGGCCGCCGCCGCGGTCGGCGCCCTGCTGGGCGCTCTCGTCGCCCTCGGGATGGTGATGGTCATGGCGAGCGCCTTCGGCGCTGCGGACGCCGATGCCGGCCTCCAGATCGAGTTCGCCGTCTCGCCGCGCAGTCTCGTCATCGCCTTCGGGATCGGACTGCTGCTCACGCTCGTCGTCGTCGCCGTATCGGCGTGGCGCGTCAGCGTCATGAACATCTCGACCGCGATCCGCAACCTGCCGGAGCCGCCGACCGGTCGCCGCCGGCGCCGCTTCGTGCTCGCGGCGATCGCGATCGCGCTCGGCGGGCTCCTGATCGCGTCCGGGACGAGCTCTGGCACCGCGACGCCCGTCGACCTGGGCGTCTCGCTCGTGCTCCTCGGGCTGATCCCGCTGCTGCAGGTCGTGGGCGTCTCGGACCGGGTCGCCTACACGCTCTGCGGAGGCGCGATCGTCGTCCTGCTCATGCTGCCCTGGGAGTGGTGGGATGCGGTGTTCGGCAAGCTCTCGATGAACTTCTCGACCTGGATCGTCGCCGGCCTCATGATCATCGTCGGCGCGATCCTCATCCTCGTTTACAACGCCGACGTGCTGCTCGGGCTCGTCATGAGGACGTTCGGCCGGATTCGCAGTCTCACGCCCGTGCTCCGGATGTCGATGGCGTATCCGCTCGCCGCGCGGTTCCGCACCGGGACGACGCTCGCGATGTTCACGCTCGTCGTGTTTACGCTCGTGACGGGCACGGTGTCGAACGGCTCGTTCGTGCACGCGATCGGGGTCGACGACTTCGGCGGTGGTTTCCAGGTGCGTGCCGGGACGACGGGGACGAGGCCCGTCGACGACATGGCGGGCGCGCTGCGCAGCACGCGCGGCGTCGACGCCTCGGACTTCGCAGCCGTGGGCAGCCAGTCGGTGCTCGCCGTGGAGGCGAAGCAGATCGGAGCCGGACGTCCGTTCGAGTCGTACCTCGTCCGCGGGCTCGACGACTCGTTCCTCGCGCACACGACCTTCGGCATCGGTGACGTTGCCCAAGGCTACGGGTCGGAGGCTGAAGTCTGGGCGGCGCTCCGCACTCAGCCCGGTCTCGCGGTCGTCGACAGCAGGATTGCCCCTCGCCGGGACAACTGGAGCTTCGAGGCCCCGCCGGACTTCCAGCTCTCCGGCTTCTACTACGAAGAGGGCGACTTCCGGCCGACGCCCATCGAGGTCGTTGACGAGCAGACCGGGAACACGCTGCGGCTGACCGTGATCGGGATCCTCAAGGACACGGCCCCGCTCGAGATGATCGGGATCTCGACGTCCGAGGAAACGCTCGCCGCGGCTTTCCCGGGGAGAACGCAGCCGACCATCCACTACTTCGCGCTCGCTCCCGGCGTCGATCCCACAGAGGCCGCGGCAGGGCTCGAGGCCGCGTTCGTCGCGAGCGGGCTCGAGGCCGAGTCCATCGAGCAGGTCGTGAAGGACGTCACCGCGGCGAACATCACGTTCAACCGTCTCATCCAGGGCTTCCTCGGCCTCGGGCTCCTCGTCGGCGTCGCAGCTCTCGGCGTCATCAGCGCCCGCGCAGTCGTGGAGCGCCGGCAACAGATCGGCGTAATGCGGGCGATCGGCTTCCGCGAGAGGTCGGTGCAGCTCGCGTTCCTGCTCGAGTCCTCGTTCGTCGCACTGACCGCGATCGTGGTCGGCACGGTGCTCGGCCTGCTCCTGGCATGGAACATCATCCGCGACCAGCAGGCACAGCCGAGCTGGGAGGGACTCGAGCTCGTCGTTCCCTGGCTGAACCTCTTCGTGATCTTCGCCGTCGTCTACGCCGTCGCCATCGCCGCGACGCTCGCACCCGCGATTCGCGCGTCCCGGATCCGGCCGGCAGAAGCCCTGCGGTACCAGTAGCTCCGCGGCGGCCCAACGTCCGCCGTCCTCTCGGTTCCTCGCTGCTACGCGTTCGCCAGCGCCTGCTCGAGGTCCGCCCAGAGCTCGTCGGCGTCTTCCAGGCCGATGGAGAGCCGGAGCAGCCCGGGCGGTACGCGGGCGCCTTCCCAACGCGAGCGCGCCTCGATCCGGGAGGTGGCACCGCCGAGGCTCGTCATGTTCACGATCAGCCTCGTCGACGTCTCGACGCGCCGCGCCGACTCCGCCGTCGCGACGTCGAAGGACATGAGCCCGCCGAACCCGGGGTAGCGGACGAGCTCGACGGCGGGATGGGCTCGAAGCCGCTCGGCGATCGCGGTCGCGCTCTCCGTCTGTCGGGCGACGCGCACCTCGAGCGTGAGGAGGCCGCGAAGGAGGAGCCAGGCCGTGTCGGCGCTCGTCACCGCACCGGTGTGCGACCGGAACTCGAGGAGCCGAGCCGCATCCTCGGCTCGCTTGCAGACGACGGCGCCGACGAGCGCGTCGTCGTGGCCCGCCAGGCACTTCGTCGCGGAATGGACGACGAAGTCGCAGCCGAGCTCGAGCGGGCGGAGGTGCACCGGCGTCGCGGCCGTCGCGTCGCAGACCACGAGCCCTGGATGCGCGGCCGCCGCTGCGAAGTCGGGCATCGTCAGGAAGGGGTTCGACGGCGCCTCGAGCCAGACGAGATCCGCTCCCGCGGGCGGCGCCCCGGTCTGATCGAACTCGACGTGGCGCACGCCCCAGCGGGAGAGCTCGCCGAGCAGGACGCCGGTCCCGTAGTACGCGCCCGCCGCAAGCGCGATGGTCCGACCCGGCGTCAGGAACGCGAGCACGATGCTCGCGCAGGCGGCGGTTCCCGACGCGAAGAGCAGGGCGTCGCCGCCGTCCAGCTGACCCAGCCGGCGCTCCGCCTCGGCGGCCGTCGGGCTCGAGAACCGCGAGTAGCTGAACGGGCCCGGCTCACCATCCTCGTACGGCCATGTCGTCGAGCGATCGAGAGGCGTCGTCATCGGCTCCTCCCGGCGGTGCCGAGCCGTCCAGCAAGCCTGAGGCACCCAGTCCTGGGCTGACCGGCTGGAATCGAGCGCACGCAGTGAGCTTATGCGAGTCGGAGTGGTCCACTCGTTAGGCTCACCCGGCGGTGGCCGAGATCCACGACACGACGGAGGCGAAGCTCCGCTGGCTCGAGGAGCTCAGCGAGGAGTCGCTGCACCCGGCCAGCGACAAGCACGTCGAACGGCAGCGCGAGAAGGGGAAGCTCCTCGCGCGCGAGCGTCTCGAGAGGCTCCTCGACCCCGGCTCCTTCGTCGAGCTCGACCGCTTCGTCCGCCATCGCGAGGTCGAGTTCGGAATGCAGGAGAACAGGCCGTGGGGAGACGCGGTCGTCACGGGCTACGGGACGATCTTCGACCGCAAGGTCTTCGTCTTCTCGCAGGACTTCACGGTGTTCGGCGGGTCGCTCTCCGAGGTCTTCGCGGAGAAGGTCTGCAAAGTCATGGACATGGCCGTCACGTACGGGTGTCCGGTGATCGGGATCAACGACTCGGGGGGAGCGCGAATCCAGGAGGGCGTCGTCTCGCTCGCAGGCTATGCGGAGATCTTCTGGCGGAACGTGCAGGCGTCGGGCGTCGTTCCCCAGATCTCACTCGTGATGGGTCCGTGTGCCGGCGGTGCGGTCTACTCGCCGGCGATCACCGACTTCGTGCTCATGGTGGAGGAGACCTCGTACATGTTCATAACGGGTCCCGACGTCGTGAAGACGGTGACCGGGGAGGAGGTGAGCTTCGAGGAGCTCGGCGGGGCGGCTACACACGCGACGAAGTCGGGTGTTGCGCACTTCACGGCTCCCGACGAGGAGACCTGCCTCGAGGAGGCGCGTTACCTCCTGTCGTTCCTGCCCCAGAACAACCTCGATCCGCCGCCGTACGCGCCTCCTGCGGACCCGGTCGACCGCGAGGACGCGTCGCTCGACACGATCGTGCCGGACAGCCCGCACAAGCCGTACGACATGAAGGGGGTCATCGAGCGCGTCGTCGACGGCGGCGAGTTCCTCGAGGTGCACACGCACTGGGCGGAGAACATCGTCTGCGGCTTCGCGCGGCTCGGAGGCCACGCCGTCGGCGTCGTTGGGAACCAGCCCGGTGCGCTGGCGGGCGTGCTCGACATCGACGCGTCCGTCAAGGGCGCGCGCTTCGTCCGCACGTGCGACGCGTTCAACATACCGCTGCTGACGTTCGTCGACGTTCCCGGCTTCCTGCCGGGGACGGCGCAGGAGTGGGGCGGAATCATCCGACACGGCGCGAAGCTCCTGTACGCGTTCGCCGAAGCGACCGTGCCGAAGCTCACGGTGATCACCCGAAAGGCGTACGGCGGCGCGTACGACGTCATGTCGTCGAAGCACATCCGGGCGGATTTCAACGTCGCCTGGCCGACTGCCGAGGTCGCCGTCATGGGGCCGGAGGGCGCGGTGAACATCGTCTTCCGTCAGGAACTGGCGGAGGCGGTCGACCCGGACGAGCGCCGCGAGGAGCTCATCGCCGAGTACAAGGAGCGCTTCGCGAACCCGTACACGGCTGCAGAGCGCGGCTACGTCGACGACGTCATCCAGCCGCGGCGCACGCGACCCGTTCTCGTCTCGGCACTCGAGACCGCGCTGACGAAGCGCGAGCCGCGGCCGAAGCGCAAGCACGGCAACATCCCGCTGTGACCGTCGGCGTCGCCCCCGTCAATGGCGGGCGGCTCGCGTACGAGGTCGAGGGAGAGGGCCCGGGGCTCGTGCTCGTGCACGCGGGCGTCTGCGACCGGCGCATGTGGGACGGCGTGTGGCCGGCGTTGACAGCGCGACATCGCGTCGTCCGCTACGACGCGCGCGGCTTCGGTGAGTCGGGCCCGGCGAGAGCTTCCTTCTCGCCGCGTGCCGATCTCGTTGCGTTGCTCGACCACCACGGCATCGGTCGGGCCGCGCTCTGCGGCGTGTCCTTCGGCGGCCGGATCGCCCTCGAGACGGCGCTCGAGTACCCGGATCGCATCGGCGCGCTCGCGCTCGTGTGCTGTGCAGTCGACTGGGACGACGCCCCCGACGAACTGCGCGAGAGGATCGAGGAGGCGGACGAGGCCGGTGAGGAGGGCGACGTCGAGCGCGCAGTGGAGCTCGAGCTTCGGATCTGGCTCGACGGTGACGGGCGCGCGGGACCGCTCGACCCCGTGCTCCGCGAGAGCGTGCGGGCGATGAATCTCCGCGCGTGGGGGCTGGCACTCGAGAGCACCGGCAGTGCCGAGAGGCTCATGCCGCCCGCATCGACACGCCTCGGGAGCGTCGGTGTCCCGACGCTCGTGATCGCAGGCGAGTACGACGTGCCGTTCATGACCGAGAGCTGCCGGTCGCTCGCAGTGGCCGTTCCTCGCGCGCGCTTCGAGCTGCTCGACGGCGTTGCCCATCTGCCGCCGCTCGAGCGCCCCGATCTCTTCGCCCCACTGTTGCTCGACTTCCTGGGGTCGGTGTCCGCAGCCGGGGGCCTTCGGCACTCCTAGCGCTCGCTCGCCCCGGCGAGATCGCGCAGACGGTTCGCCCGCTCGGCGTCGTCGGTGAAGGAGGGATCGGCCTCGATCAGCAAGGAAAGGGCGAGTCGGGCCTGGTCGCGCGCCGCGTGAGACCGACCGACGTCGGCGAACTCGAGCGCGAGCTCCTCGTGGAACCAGCCGTCCGGAGTGCCGGCCGCCTCGGCCCAGGTCACCGAGCGGACGAGATGCGGAACTGCCTCGTCCGATCGGCCGAGCGCACGCAACGTCTTGCCGACGGCGTAACGGGCGATCTCGATCGCAGCGCGGTTCTCCGGCTCCCGCTCGCGGGCCTCGAGAGCGCGCTCGAAAGCAACGAGTGCGCCGGAGAACTCGCCGGCGTCGTAGTACGTCCAGCCGAGGTTGTTGAGCAGCGGCCCGAGCCAGTAACCCGCGTCCTCGTGGATCGTCGCGAGATCGATCCCGCGCTGGGTCCAGGCGACGATCTCGTCCACGTCGGACGATGCGAGCGCGGCCATGTGCGCGGCATCCGCGGCGAGGAAGTGCTCACCGGCCTCGAGCGCGATCGCGAACGCCGACTCGAACAGCGGGAGTGCGGCGTCGGCGTCGCCGCTCGAGCGCCGAAGCCTGCCTCGCTCGAGGTCTATTCGCGCACGCGCCGCCTGGTCGTGGCCGGCCACGACCTCCGCGCCCTCCATGAGCTGCTCCGCGGTCTCGAAGTCCCCGCGAAGCCCCTGGATGCGAGCGAGCTGCGTGAGCACTTCCGCCCTGCCGGATTCGGTCTCACGGGCGAGCTGGTCGCGGAAGCGCTCTTCGGTTCCGTCGAGGTCGTCGAAGTCCCAGAGTGGTCGAAGCCGATCGGTCATCGCGCGACGCTGTATAGCCGCCTCAGCCGCGCAGGGCCCGCTCGGCGACGTACTCGTCGACGTGCGGGTGCTCTCGCATCTCGGCGGCCACCCGTCGCGCCGCGGCGGCGTACGACTCCTCTCCGAGCACGCGCTCGACCGCCGCGCAAATGCCGTCGATGGGCGCGACGATGCCGGCGCCCACGGCGGCCACTCGCGCTGCGTTCCACGGCTGATCCGCGAAGAGCGGCACGACCACGAGTGGCACCCCGGCTGCGAGTGCGCCCAGAGTCGTGCCCGAGCCCCCGTGTCCGACGACGACAGCAGCATGTCCCAGGACGTCCGCCTGCGGCACCCAACGCTCGACGTGGACATTCGGCGGCACACGGGTCAGCTCGAGGTTCGCTCCCACGCCGACGGTCAGGAGAACGCGAGCATCGATCTCGGTCATGGCCTCGAGCGCGCGTTCGTAGACGACGGCGGTGGGGGCGAGCTGCGCGGCGACGCTTCCGAACGTCACGTAGACGAGAGGGCGATCATCGCCATGCCACCAGTCGGGGAGCGGCTTGGTCGCGACCTGCGTGAGCGGCTCGCGGAACCGGCGCACGCCCCCACTGCGAGGATCGACGGACTCCGGCCAGCAGGTCAGGAATTCGGTGTTGGCGATCCGCGCCACCAGCCCGGGCCGTCGCTCCTCGAGCGCAGGCGAGGCGAATGCGAGCGACCCCTCCTCGACCGTGTGCAGCCCGACCGCGACGCGCGCGTGCTCGATCTCGAATTCGTCGGCGGCCACGGCCGACGCGAACTCGCTCGACTCACGCAGTACGAGGTCGGGAAGCCACTCCTCGATCGCGGCGCGCACGGTCGGCAGCATCGCCTCGACGTTCAGCCGGGCGAAGATCGTGCCCACGACGACGACCTCGCCTTGTGCGGGTGGAATCGAGCCCATGCTCGCCCAGATGGGCCCGAGAACGTCCTCCGGCGGGCTCGCCCCAGGGCGAAACGGATAGCCGCGCGCGTCGAGCTCAGGCGGCCCCACGACGAGAACCTCGTGCCCGGCGCCCGTGAAGGCGTCGAGGAACGGCACCAGCGGGCCGAAGTGCCCGGCGCCCCTCGTCGAAGCAAAGAGAACGCGCACGCGCCCCCTACCCGTGGCCGCGTTCGTCGACGGGTCGCTTCAGGCGAAGATCGGGGCGCGGCCGGTAGCGATTGGTCATGACGAGAGCCTAGAGCCTTGACCTCGCCGCCAGTGCGAGGTATTCATAGGCAATGCCTAAGCAGAGATACACAGGAGCCGAGGCTGCCCGCGCGCTCGGCATCTCGCTCGACACCCTCAGGCGCTGGGACCAAGCCGGGAAGATCCGCGTCGAGCGTGACGCCGCCAATCGTCGGATCGTCCCCGCGTCCGAGGTCGAGCGGTTGCGTGGCGGCGACGGCTCGGAGCAGTTCTCGGCGCGGAATCGCTTCCGCGGCGTCGTCCGCTCGGTGACGGTGGAGGGGCTCCTCGCCCAGATCGAGATCGACGTCACCGAACCGGCACGCGTCGTCGCGATCATCACGCGCGAGTCCGCCGAGAAGCTCGCACTGAAACCCGGCATGAGCGCCGCAGGGGTCGTGAAGGCGACGTCGGTGATGGTGGAGCGTTGACCCGGCGTTTGCGCCTCACTGCGACTGCCGCCACGCTCGGCGCGGTCGTCGTGTCGGCGCTCGCCGCTGGCGCCACGGCACGCGACGATGCTGCGGTCGCGCGGCCCGTGGTCCTGGCTGCCGCATCGCTCACGGAGGTGCTCCCGCGCATAGCGCCCGAGGCGGTCTACTCCTTCGGCAGCTCGAGCGCACTCGCCGAGCAGATTCGCCGTGGCGCGCCGTTCGACGTTTACTTCTCAGCCAGCCCCGCGTACACGCGAGCGCTGCACCGGGAAGGTCGCGTTCGCAAGCCCATGGCGTTCGCGACGAACGCGCTCGTCGTCGTCGTCCCTCGCTCGAATCCGGCGGGAATCAAGACCATCTTCGATCTCGCCAAGCGTCCCAAGCTCAAGCTGGTAGTGGCGGGCCCGAAGGTGCCCATCGGCCTCTACACGCGCGAGGTACTGAAGCGGCTCCGCCTCCTGAGAGTTCTCAAGAAGACTGTCAGCCTCGAGCCGGATGTGAAGGGGGTCGTCGGCAAGGTTGCGCTCGGGCAGGCGGACGCAGGCTTCGTCTACCTGACCGACATCGCACCGGTGGGGTCTCGCGTGCGCGCGATCGCGATTCCGGCACGGGCACAGCCGACCGTCGTCTACCAGCTCGCGATCGCCGCGAAGCCGAACGACCTCGAAGCCGCGCAGAAAGTCGTGATCGCGGTGCTCGGGCGCGACGGGCGACGGCGGCTACGCGCGGCTCTGTTCGGGCTCCCGTGAGACCGACGGCTTTCGGCGTCGCGCTCGTCGTGGCAACCACGCTTGCGCTTGCCTTCCTGCTCGTCCCGATCGTCGCGATCTTCGCGGAGCTCACGCTGTCCGAGATCGTGGCCGGGCTCACGAGCGATGTCGCGCTCGACGCCCTGCGCGTCACGGCCGAGACGAATCTCACGGCGATGGCGTTGATCGTCGTGTTCGGCACACCCACTGCCTATCTACTGGCGACGAGGAGCTTCCGCGGCCGCGCGCTCGTGGTTACGCTCGTCGAGCTTCCGCTCGTCCTTCCGCCTGCCGTCGCCGGTCTCGGCTTGCTCGCCGCTTTCGGACGCTTCGAGTTGCTCGGGCGCGCGTTCGGTGCCGTGGGCGTAGAGATCGCGTTCACGAAAGTGGCAGTCGTCATGGCAGTCACGTACGTGGCGAGCCCGTTCTACGTGCGAACGGCGATCGCGGCGTTCGAGTCGGTCGATACCGATCTCGTCGCCGCGTCGCGCACTCTTGGTGCGGGACCTGCGAGGACTTTCCGTCGTGTCGCTCTCCCACTCGCGGCCGGAGGGCTGGGAGCCGGTCTTGCGCTGGCGTTCGCGCGAGGGCTCGGGGAGTTCGGCGCCACGATCATGTTCGCGGGGTCGTTGCAGGGCGTCACCCAGACCCTCTCTCTCGCCGTCTACCAGGAGTTCGATGTCGACTTCGAGAACGCGCTCGCGATCGGCGCGCTCCTCGTCATCGCAAGTGCTCTCGTCCTTCTCGTCGCGAAGCTGGTCCCCGCATGGAGACGCTCCGGGTCGACGTCGATCACCGTCTCCGCGCCTTCCGTCTCGCGCTGACGCTCGAGGTCGGAGCGGAGACCGTCGCGCTCGTCGGCCCTTCGGGCGCGGGCAAGTCGAGCGTGCTCCGCGCCGTTGCCGGGCTGCTTCGCCCCGAGCACGGCACGATCGAGTTCGGCTCCGAGACGTGGCTCGACACGGTGCGGCGAGTGGCGTTGCCTCCCGAGGACCGGGGAGTCGGGTTCGTCTTCCAGGAATACGCGCTCTTCCCGCACCTCGACGTCCTCGGCAACGTCGCGTTCGGCGCGCGCGACCGCCGGGCGGCCGGCGAGCTCCTCGAACAGCTCCAGATCGGAGCGCTCGCGCACGCACGCATCTCCGACATCTCGGGCGGTGAGCGCCAGCGCGTCGCCCTCGCCCGTGCACTGGCGCGGGAGCCCGACGTCCTTCTGCTGGACGAGCCCCTCTCGGCGCTGGACATGCACACGCGAGGCATCGTGCGGTCCGAGCTCCACGACCTCCTCGTCGGACTCGGCCTTCCGACGATTCTGGTCACCCACGACTTCGAGGACGCAGCCACGTTGGCCGACCGCGTCGGGGTACTCGTGGACGGCAGAATCCTTCAGCTCGGGACACCAGCGGAGCTCGTCGCCGCTCCTCGCGACGCGTTCGTTGCAAGCTTTGCCGGCGCGAACGTGCTCGCCGGTACGGCTCGAGCCGGGCAGGCTGGGCTGACCGAGGTGGCGCTCGACGGCGGCGGCACCGTGTTGACCACCGACGCGGGCGTCGGCCGAGTCGCCGTAGCGATCTATCCCTGGGAGATCTCGCTCTCGCTCGCGGCTCCCGACGACTCGGCCGTCAACCATCTACAGGCCCCCGTCGCCTCGCTGGTCTCCCTCGGAAACCGCGTGCGAGTGCGCGTCGGACCCGTGACGGCCGAGGTGACGGACTCGTCGTCGAAGCGGCTCGGACTACGAGAAGGGTTGCCGGTCGTCGCCTCGTTCAAGGCGACGGGTGTCAGGCTCCTTCCGTTCGCGTAACGTCATGCGGGTGCCCGACGTGCATCCCCCTCTCGCGCGAGAGGCTCTCGCCGCGCTCTCGATCGCGTTGGAACGAGCGGGAGTCGTGCTCGAGCAGCGGCCTGCCGCGCACGCGAGCACGTGGCGACGCAGCGCTGCGGCCGAGGCGGTCGAGGGCATGCCCGCTCGAGCGACCTATGCGTTCTCGCCGCGAAGAACGCGTGGCGCGACCCGCGCGTAGTCGAGCCCGGACACCCACGTCGCGATCAGAGCGGCGAGGAGCGCCCACCAGGCGACGTCGTCGCTCCACGCTCCTGCGGCGGCCAGCCCTGCGATCGTCGCAGCGATCGCCTGAGCCCACGTCTTCGCTCGTCCGAGGTCACGCGCACCGAGGACGACGCCCCGCTCGACGGCCGCCAGCCTGAGCCCGGACACGAGGAGCTCACGGACGACGATCAGGGCGACCATCCATGCTGGAGCGACGCCCTCGCCGATGAGCATCACGAGCGCCGCGAGCACGAGAACCTTGTCGGCGACCGGGTCGAGGAGCTTGCCGAGCGGCGAGCTGACGCCGCGTCGCCGCGCGAGCCAGCCGTCGATCTGGTCGGTCGCCATGGCGATGACGAAGACAGCGGTGGCCCAGTACGCATGATTCGGGAAGTCCCAGGCGTAGAGCAGCACCACGAGCGGTACCGCGGCGACGCGGGCGACCGTGAGCTGGTCCGGAAGGCTCACCGTTGGGGAGAATACGCGTCCGATGACGGCGTTCGGCAAAGTCCTCGTTGCCAATCGCGGCGAGATCGCCGTGCGGATCTTCCGCACGCTCCGCGAGCTCGGGATCGGGACGGTCGCGGTCTACTCGGAGGCGGACCGCAACAGGCTGCACGTCGTGGGGGCGGACGAGGCCTATCTCATCGGCCCCGGACCGGCTGCCCAGTCCTACTTGCGCGCCGATCGCATCGTCGACGCAGCCGTGCGCTCCGGGGCGGAGGCGATCCATCCCGGCTACGGCTTCCTCGCAGAGAACGCCGACTTCGCGCGCCAGGTCGAGCAGGCGGGTCTCGTCTGGATCGGCCCGCCGCCCGATGCGATCGAGGCGATGGGCTCGAAGATCGCCGCGCGCGAGCGCATGCGGCTCGCCGGTGTCCCGATCGTTCCCGGCACGACACGGCCAGCGGAGACCGCCGACGAGGCGCGCGCCGCCGCTGCCGAGATCGGCTTTCCCGTCGCGATCAAAGCTTCGGCGGGCGGTGGCGGCAAAGGCCTCAAGATCGTCAGAGCCGTCGACGAGATCGACCGCGCCTTCGAAGCTGCCCGCCGCGAGGGGGAGGCGTACTTCGCCGACTCGGCGGTCTACGTCGAGCGCTACCTGGACGACCCGCGCCACGTCGAGGTGCAGGTTCTGGCCGACGGTCACGGCAACGTCATTCATCTCGGCGAGCGCGACTGCACGATCCAGAGACGTCACCAGAAGCTCGTCGAGGAGACGCCGTCCCCCGCCGTCGACGACGCCTTGCGAGCGAGGATCGGGGAGATCGCGGTCACCGCGGCACACGCGGTCGGCTACCGCTCGGCCGGAACGATCGAAGGTCTGCTCGCTCCCGACGGGTCGTACTACTTCCTGGAGATGAACACCCGCGTGCAGGTCGAGCACACGGTGACCGAAGCCGTGACCGGGGTCGACATCGTCCGCGAGCAGATCCTGATCGCCGCGGGAGAGCCCCTCTCGTTCACGCAGGAAGACGTCGTCCTGCGCGGGCACGCGATCGAATGCCGCATCAACGCCGAGGACGTCGTACGCGGCTTCCTGCCCGCGCCCGGGCGGATCACGACCTACCGCGAGCCGTCGGGAATCGGCGTGCGCGTGGACTCGGGGGTCGTCGCGGGCGAAGAGGTCTCCGATCTGTACGACCCGCTGATCGCAAAGCTCGTCGTGCACGACGTCGATCGAGAGCGAGCGCGGCGCCGGATGTTGCGGGCGCTCGACGAGTTCGTCATCGAAGGACCCGCGACGCTTCTGGGCTTCCACAAGGCCCTCCTCACGACGGAATGCTTCATCGACGGGGAGACGTGCTCGGGAGTCGTCGAGTCCGAGGCCCTCGCGACGCGTGCGCAGGAACTGGAGGCGCGGTCGCACGAGAACACCTTCGTCGGGTGGTCTCCCGACGGCTCTCGCAGCTCTACGCGCACACAAGTCCTGGCGGTCGAGCTCGACGGACGCCGGCACGAGGTTCGCGTCCAGACTTCCGAGCCGCCATGGGCGGATCTCGCGCGCCGTCACAAGGAACGGAGAAGGGGACTCACCGGTTCCGAGACGGGAGCGGTTGCGAGCCCCATGCAGGGGACGGTTCTCGCAGTCGAGGTCGCAGACGGCGACACCATCGAGGCCGGTGGCCTCATCTGCGTCGTCGAGGCGATGAAGATGGAGAACGAGATCGTCTCCCACCGCGACGGTGTCGTCACGGGTTTGAGCGTGAGGCCCGG
>DATIBA010000120.1:0-2760 GCA_035457765.1 Gaiellaceae bacterium | reverse complement strand
CGCACGGAGTACGCCGAGGCGACGGTCCGGTCGCGGGCGTTCTGGTTGTAGTCGATGAAGACGCGGCGACCGCGCTGCTCCTTCCACCACGCGGTGGTCACCTTCTTCGGCAGGCGCCGCTCGATCTCGCGCGCGAACGCGAGTGCCGCGCGCCGTACCACCGGGAACTCCCAGTTGGGCTCGATGCGGCAGAAGACGTGGATCCCGCGGTTCCCGGACGTCTTCGGCCAGCCCGTGTAGCCGATCTCGGCGAGCGCTTCCCGCACAACCGCGGCAACGCGCTTCGCGTCCTTGAACGTCGTGCCGGGCTGGGGATCGATGTCGATCCGAAGCTCGTCCGGATGCTCGGTGTCGCTACGGCGCGAGGGCCACGGGTGGAAGTCGACGACCGCGAGGTTCGCCGCCCAGACGACCTGGGCCAGCTCGGTGACGCAGAGCTCGTCCGCGTGCCGCCCGGACGGGAAGGTCACGCGGGCGGTCTCGACCCAGTCGGGGTGGTGCTTCGGAACGCGCTTCTGGTAGATCATCTCGCCGGTCACGCCGTCGGGGAAGCGTCGGAGCTGCGTCGGCCGCTCGTAGAGCGCGCGCACGATTCCGTCGCCGACCGAGAGGTAGTACTCGGCGAGGTCGAGCTTCGTCTTGCGCGCCTTCGGGAAGAGCACCTTGTCGGGGTTCGTCAGCTTGACGACGCGCTCCCCCACCTCGAGCTCGACGAACGGACTCGGCACCCGCGTCACGCTAGCCGCATCGGCGGTGGTACGCTCGCCGCGTCGAGTCCCCGTTCGAGGAGTGTCCGCTATGCGCGCAGCTGTCTTCGGCCTCGCCCTGACCACCCTGGCGCTCGCTCTCGCTGCGACGGCGACGGGCAAGCCATCCGCACCGGTCCAGACAGGATCGTGTGCGAAGGCCAATCTGGATCTCACCGAGGAAGGGCGCCTCACACTCGCGACCAGCAACCCGTCGTTCCCACCCTGGTGGGGCGGGGGCGAGACGCGGAAGCCGTGGAAGCTGGCCAACCCGTACAGCGGGAAGGGCTTCGAATCGGCGGTTGCGTACGCGGTCGCCCGTCAGCTGGGCTTCTCGAAGCCGCAGGTCGACTGGCGCCCCGTGCCGTTCGACGTGTCCTACCGCCCGGGCCCGAAGAACTTCGACTTCTACCTGGCCCAGGTCTCGTACACCCCGGAGCGCGCGAGAACGGCTGACTTCTCGAACGCCTACTACTTCGTGTTTCAGTCGCTCGTCGGCCTTCAGGGCACGCCGATCACGAAAGCGCGCTCGCTCGCCGACCTCAAGCCCTATCGCCTCGGGGCCCAGCTCGGCACGACGAGCTTCCAGTACATCGACCGGTACATCAAGCCGGCCGACACGCTCGTCTACGACTCGAACGACCTCGCCGTGCAGGCGCTCAAGAACGGCCAGATCGACGGGATCGTCGTCGACATGCCCACGGCGTTCTACGTCACGGGCGTCCAGGTCGAGGACAGCACGATCGTCGGCCGGTTCCCGAGCCAGGGCGCGCGCGAGCGCTTCGGGATGGTCTTCGAGAAGGGCAGCACCATTCGTCGCTGCGTCAATCGAGCGATCAACCGGCTCTGGGCCAACGGGACGATCAAGAGGCTCCAGAACCGCACGCTGCCGAGCGGCGCGGGGCTGCGCGTCCTCAGGTAACCGCTGGAAGGCGACCGCCGCTCCCGGATCCTGAGCATTCCGACCCCCCGCTCCCGCTCGGGGCGGGGGGTCCTCATCGCGGTCGCCAGCACGGTCGTCTTCATCGGCCTGCTGGCGGTCCTCGCGACGCAGTCCCCCGGCTGGGACCGCTTCAAGGCCTACTTCTTCGACTGGCAGCTCTATCGCGAGTCGTTTCCGGAGATTGCCGAGGCGTTCCTCATCAATGTCAGGATCTTCCTGACCGCGGAAGCGATCGTCCTGGTCACGGCTCTCGTGCTGGCGGTGCTCCGGAGCCTCCGCGGGCCTGTCTTCTTCCCGATCCGCGCCCTCGCCATCGTCTACACGGACTTCTTTCGCGGAGTCCCGACGATACTCGTCATCCTCATGCTGGGGACCGGGATGCCCGCGCTCCAACTCGAAGGCGTTCCCACCTCGCAGGTGTTCTGGGCAGTCGTCGCCCTCGTGCTCGTCTACACGGCCTATGTCTCGGAGGTCTACAGGGCAGGCATCGAGTCGGTGCATCCGAGCCAGGAGGCCGCCGCGCGCTCGCTCGGGCTGACGCACCTCCAGTCGCTGCGCTTCGTGGTGATTCCGCAAGCCGTGCGCCGGGTCATCCCGCCGCTCCTCAACGACTTCATCGGACTGCAGAAGGACACGGCGCTCGTGAGCGTTCTCGGGGTCGTCGAGGTGCTCAGGCAGACGCAGATCAACGAAGCGGCCAACTTCAACGGTACGTACTACCTCGTCGCCGCGACGCTGTTCGTGCTCATCACGATCCCGCTCGCGCGGTTCACCGACTGGCTCGTCGCGCGAGACCGCAAGCGGCGACAGGCAGCGGGAGTGGCAGCGTGACCGCGGCCGCGTTGCAGGTCGAGGAGCTGCACAAGTCCTTCGACAAGCTCGAGGTGCTCCGCGGGATCGACCTCGAGCTGGCCGAGCACGAGGTCGTCTGCCTCATCGGCGCCTCCGGCTCCGGGAAGTCGACGCTGCTTCGCTGCGTCAACCTGCTCGAACCTGTCGACGCGGGCCGGATCGTCCTCCCCGGTGAGGAGATCACCGAGTCCGGCATCGACGTCAACCGCGTACGGCGCA
>DATIBA010000119.1:0-2656 GCA_035457765.1 Gaiellaceae bacterium | reverse complement strand
GCGGAATCGAGCATCCAGTTCTCGTGCCCGGGCTCCATGCGTTCCCGGTGGAACCCGTGCCGCTCGTTCAGGCGGATCGCCAGCGGGTAGTACCCGGCCCTCGCGTCGAGCCAGCCGTCGAGACGGCGGCGAACCTTCTCCGCGCGTCCCGTGCTCGACCGAAGGAGAGCGTCAACGTCGAGCACCTCGACGCCGCCCGATCCGCCGGCCCACTGCGCACCGTCACCGACGAACCCCGCGGCCAGGAAATCCCCCAAACGCGCTCGAAGTCCTCGAACGATCCCCGAGTCGAAGAAGAGACGGATCGAGAGCTGATCCGGAAGCACGAGCCAAACGCCCGCACCGCCGTTCATCGTCGTGCCTCGCCGAGCATCCATTCGAAGCGGCTGTCGGCCAGCGCGGCGCGCACCTCGTCGGGATTCTCCACGCGGCGCAGGCTGGGCTGGTCGGTCGACGGTACGAGCTGGGAGTGGAGACCGTCGACCGGGGGCCCGATGCCCAGAAAACGAAGGATCTCCTCCAGCGTCTCTTCGGGACGAGCGGCAAGGTCTTCGTAGGCGACCTCGATGCGCGGGAATCGAAACCGCTCGAGCCACGAGCGCGCACGCAAGATGTCGAGCGCCATCCCTTCGAGGCGAGCGAAGAGCCGGTCCGTGTCGAGCCAGACGAGCGCCGAGGGGATGGTCTCGCCGCGAGGGGCATGGAACACGCCGCTCGAGCGCGCCACGTCGTACGAGACGGCCGCGTCGAGGAGGTTCGCACGAATCAGGTGAATCGCACGAGCACGGCGAAACGCGAGGAGCGGGAGCAAGCCCGGATTCGATCGCGCCTGGACGTACATGAGCTTGAAACCCACGGCCTCTACGCCGGGCCTATGGCGATAGACCACGCGCAGGTATGCGAACCGGCGAAGAACTGCGAGCCGCTGGGCCCAGACGGAACGGGAGCGGTAGCGGACGAAGTTCGAGAGGTCGTTTCGAGCGTGGGCCGGGGCTCCGCCCGCGCCGTAGAACAGCTCGTCGTACGCCGCGACCCGAGGGTGGCTGTCGAGCGTGTCCATGAGCCAGGACGACCCGGTCCGCGGGAACGTCAGCACCACGAAGGGCGTCGAGCCCCGACTCATCGCAACGCCGCGGGAATGCGCTCGGAGAGCGAGGCGCCGTCCAAACCGTGTGCGCGAAGAGCCTCCGACGGCGTCCCGCAGGCGGGCCACCCCTCCACCCCGAACACGGTCAGTGGACGACCCTCGAGCTCGCGACGGAGCGCATCGCCGAGCCCGCCGACGGGGGCGTGGTCTTCGAGGACGAATGCTCGCTCGTACCGGTCGAGGAGGTTCGTCAACCAGCCCCCGTCGAAGCGGTTGAGCCAAGGCAGCGCGACGACGGCGAGGCCGAGCCCCTGCTCCTTGAGGAGCTCCGCCGCAGTCAGCGCCTCGTGCAGCATCACGGGCCCGTACGCGAAGAGAATGGCATCGTCGCCCGGCCGCAGGGTGGTTCCGCGGCCCGGCGAGACCTCACCCGGCGCGTCGATCCGCCGAGGTGAGGGCCCGATGGCGAGTCTGACGGCGACGTTCTCCGCTGCGTCCTCCACCGCCCAGCGGAGGAGCGCCCGTGTCTCGTCCGCGGTCGTGGGCTGCACGATCGTCATGTTCGGCAGCGCTCCCAGGAGCGAGATGTCGCGCAGGGACTGGTGTGACTTTCCCGGGCCCGCGGGGATGAGCCCCGCATAGTGGAGCGCGTAGATCGCGCGCGAACCCTCGCTCGCCTGGTTGTAGATCTGCTCGTTCGCGCGCGAGGCGAGGAACGACGCGAACGAGTTGACGACGGGAAGAAGCCCCTGGCGTGCGAGGCCGGCGGCCGTCGAGACCATGTCCTGCTCGGCGATGCCGCACTCGAGGAAGCGGTCGGGATAGGCGAGCTCGAAGGCACGCACGCGGCAGTCGGACGCAAGATCGGCGTCGAGAACCACGAGGTGCTCGTGCTCGGCGCCGAGCCGAACGAGCTCGTCGCCGTACGCATCGACGACGTACTCGTCAGTCACCGAGCTCCGCGTCCCGGAGCCGGACTCCGGCTCACCCTGGAGCGTACCTTCCGGTCGCTCGTCGGCGGCGACCGGCTCGAGTCGGAGCGGCTCGAGGCCGAGAGTGTCGAACCGCTCGCCGATCCGGGTCACGAGCTCCGCGAGCGCCTTCTCGAACGACTCGTCGTCGGGCGCGCCCGCATGCCAGCGGTACGTGCCGCCGCCCTCGACGAGGGCAGCGGGATGCTCCATGAAGGACACGCCCTTGCCCTTGATCGTCTCCGCGACGAGCACCTGCGGTCGATCCCGGACCTCGGCGAACGAGGCAAATGCCGAGCGGAGCGCACCGACGTCGTGCCCATCACACGTCTGCACGTGCCAGCCGAACGCACGGAAGCGATCCTCGAGGACGCCGAGCGACACGATCTCGTCCGTCCGCCTGTCCGACTGGAGCTCGTTGCGATCGACCACGACCGTCAAGCCCGCCAGCTGCTCCTGCCTCGCTGCCTGGAGCCCCTCGTAGTTCTGCCCCTCCTGGAGCTCGCCGTCGCCGACCACGACGACGACGCGGCCGCGACGGCCGAGGCGCCGCTTCGCCCACGCGATCCCGCGGCCCTTCGAGATGCCCATCCCGAGC
>DATIBA010000118.1:0-12152 GCA_035457765.1 Gaiellaceae bacterium | reverse complement strand
CGATTTGCAGCGCTTTTTCGAGTGGAGCGTACCGGGATCGAACCGGTGACCTCCGGCTTGCAAAGCCGGCGCTCTCCCAGCTGAGCTAACGCCCCGCGTGCGACAAGTCTAGAGACGCCTCAGGAGCCCGGTGGGGCTCCGCGCAGGCCCCCGTGCTCGAGCGCGCGTAGCGCATCACCGAAGCCGCGCTCCGCCGCCGCGCGCGTCTCGTGCTCGAGGCGCCGTAGCCGCTCGTCGATCTCCGCGAGCTCGGCTCGGCTCGTGATCGGTGCGGCGCCGCCCAACCGCTCACCCTCGGCGAGGGCGAGCTCACGGCTTGCCAGCTCCTCGCTCTGGGCGGCGAGCTGCGCCTGTGTTCGAGCGAACGCCTTCTCGGCTTCCTGGAGCGCCGCGAGACGCTCCTCGATGTGCGCGAGGCGCTCCTCCGGCGTCTCGGCCGCCGCGGCCGCCCTTCGAGTGAGGTCGGCCTCCATTCTCAGGTACGCGCGCTCGCGGGCCGCGAGTTCTCGTTCCCTGCGGTTCAGCTCCTGCGCGTGTGCCGCGAGACCTACCTGCGCATGTGCGAGAGCTCGGTCGTCGCCGGTCACCGGCTTTCGCGCCGCGCTCCGATTCACGCGCGCGATTGCGTCCGCGAGCTCGCGCTCCCGCTGCTCGACCGCTGCGACACGCTCCGTGAGCTCGAGTCGGAGCCTGGCGAGCTCCTGTTCGGCGGCCAGCCGGATCGCGCGCAGACGCTCCTGCTCGCTCTCGATCGAGAACGGCTCGGGTCGGCGACGCGCGAAAAGGGCCACGCATCGATGATATGCGCGGGACGGGCGTTCTCCTGCTCGAGCGGTGCTACGCGGCGCGCTCGAGCCGCTCTTCCGCGCGTGCGCGGCGGACGATCTCCTCGCGCTCCCCGAAGCGGAGGCGGGCCTTCTCCATGCGAAGAGCCTGCCACAGCTCCTGCAGGCGATCGTCGAGCTCCTTGATCTCGTCCTTCACGGTGTGGTCGAGGCCCTGTGAGAGGAGATGCCAGAGTTCCTGGCGCTCTTCCGAGAGCCGCTCGATCTCGACGTGTATCTGAGTCGGTGTCACGTTGGTTGGAACGTGCGTCGTGACTCTTGCATTCCCGCCCTCACCGCACTCCAAACCTTACTCGTACCCGAGCTCCGCGATCCGATCTTCGTCGAGCCCGAAGTAGTGGCCGAGCTCGTGGAGAACGGTGATGCGGATCTCCGCGCGAAGCTCGTCGGGATCGGGGAACGACTCCTCGAGCGGGATCCGGTAGATCGAGATCTTGTCGGGGAGCGTGCCGGCCATGTCCCCTCGCTCCGGGAGCGGTACGCCGTGGTACAGGCCGAAGAGGTCCGGGTCCTCCGGGTTCTCCTCCTCGACGACCACGGCCACGTTGCGCAGAGCGTCGGCGATATGCGGCGGTAGCTCGTCGAGCGCGCCCCGGACGTGGTCCTCGAACGTCACCGGATGACGAGCGCCATCAGCGCCTTTTGCGTGTGCAACCGGTTCTCTGCCTGCTCCCACGCGAGACAGCGAGGCCCGTAGAGCACATCCGCAGTGATCTCCTCGCCGACGTGCGCCGGGAGGCAGTGCATTGCGACGCCGTCGGGGTCGAGAAGGCCGACGAGTGCCGAATCCACGCGGTACGGCTCGAGCGCACGCACGCCGCTCTCGCCGGCGTCCTCCTCGCCCATGCTCGTCCAGACGTCCGTGTACACGGCGTGTGCGCCGTGCGCGGCCTCGCGGGGATCGGTCACGAGCCGGACGCTGCCGCCGTTCGAGCGCGCATCCTCCCCAGCCGCGGTGACGAAGTCCGGATTGGGCTCGTGTCCGGCCGGTGTGGCGGCGACGAAGTCCATGCCGAAGCGGCCGGCGATACGCATGAGCGAGTGGCACACGTTGTTCCCGTCCCCGACGTACGCGAGGCGAATGCCGGCGAGCGGGCCGAATCGCTCGCGCAGCGTCATCGCGTCCGCGAGCGCCTGGAGGGGATGCGAGTCGTCCGTCAGGCCATTGATCACCGGGATCGCCGCGTGTTCCGCGAACTCCTCCACCTCGTCCTGGGCGAACGTGCGGATCATGAGCGCCGACAGGAAACGCGAGAGTACGAGCGCCGTATCGCGATACGACTCTCCTCGGGCGAGCTGGAGCTCCGAGGCGGGAAGGAAGAGCGCCATTCCCCCGAGCTCGGCGATTCCGACCTCGAAGGCGACCCGCGTGCGGGTCGAGGGTTTGTGGAAGATCAGTCCGATGGCCCGCCCGGGCAGGAGCCGAAGCTCCTTCCGGCGCGCTCGCTCCGCTTTGAGATCGTCCGCGAGCTCGAGGAGCGTTTCGAGCTCCACACGCGACCAGCCGGCGATGCGCGTGAAGCTGCGTCCCTTCAGGTACGTCGGCACGCCCGGCACGAGCGGGATGCTACCCTCGTCACGAACTTGTACAATGGGGACTCAAGTTTTATAGTGGCAATGAACTAAGTTCAACCGAAGGAGGTAGGATCATGACAACGCTCGTTCGCTGGGAGCCATTTCGCGAGCTGGCGTCGTTCCAGAACGAGATGAGCCGGTTCATGAACGGTCTCTTCGACGGCCCCGGTCGCGTCACGCAGAACTGGGTCCCCGCGCTCGACGTGTGGGAGACACCGACCGACGTCGTTTACGCGTTCGACCTTCCCGGGAGTCCCGAGGACAGCATCGCCATCGAGGTCAAGGAGGACATGCTCACCGTGTCCGCGGAGCGGGAGAGGAGCGAGGAGTCGGCGGAGGACGGCTTCTACCGCTTCGAGCGCCGGTACGGAACGTTTGCCCGGGCAGTCGGCTTGCCGCAGGGCGTCGACCAGGATCAGATCGCCGCGCGCTACGAGAACGGCGTGCTCGAGATTCGCGTGCCGAAGCCCGAGGAGCAGAAGCCGCGGAAGATCGCGCTCTCGAAGACCGTCGAGGCGTAATTGGCGTGGACACGCGCGAGGGGCCGGCGAGACCGGCCCCTCGCCGTTCCGCCACGGTAGAGTCGCGTCATGTCCACGTTCGCAGAGGCCCTGAACGGGCAGATCGGCTACGAGTTCGCCGCCTCCCAGCAGTACATCGCGATCGCCACCTACTACGACGCACAGACGCTTCCTCAGCTCGCCGCGCACTTCTATCGTCAGGCGGTCGAGGAGCGCAATCACGCGATGATGATGGTGCAGTACCTGCTCGACGCCGACCAGGACGTCGTCGTCCCAGGAATCGAAGCTCCTCGAACGCAGTTCGCGGACGCGGTCGCACCGGTCACGCTCGCTCTCGAGCAGGAGAAGCGCGTCACGTCACAGATCGTCGAGCTCGTCAAGCTCGCGCGAGAGGAAGGTGAGCTCGTCGGCGAGCAGTTCCTCCACTGGTTCCTCCAGGAGCAGCGAGAGGAGGTCGCGTCGATGACGGAGTTGCTGGCCGTCGTCGAACGCGGGAGGGACAACCTCTTGCACGTCGAGGAGCATCTCGGTCGGGTGGCGGGCGAAGGGCCGAGCCCGCTCGAGGCCGGAGCCCCTCCTGCTGCCGGCGGCGCACTCTAGTCGCCAAGGTCGCGTGCGAGAGATCCGGGTTCGCACCGTGCGCCGCAGCCACGTCGTCGACATCACGGACGAGGTTCGCGGAGCGGTAGCCGGCGAGCGAGGCTCAGCCGTCGTCGTCTACGTCCCGCACACGACAGCCGGCGTGACTATCAACGAGCACGCCGATCCCGCGGTCGCGCGCGACTTCGAGTCGGCGCTCGAGCGGATCGTCGAGAACGGCTGGCCGTGGGAGCACGTCGAGCCGGGCGAGGAGAACGCACCCACACATGTCCGAGCCTCGCTGATGGGGCCGAGCGTCGTCGTGCCGTTGCGTGCCGACGGCTCGCTCGCTCTCGGCACCTGGCAGGGGATCTTCCTCTGCGAGTTCGACGGGCCCCGCGACCGCTCGGTGTACGTCAGCGTCCTCCAGTAGCGGTGATCGAGGTCGAGCAGCTGACGAAGCGCTTCGGGTCGACGCTCGCTGTCGACGACCTGTCCTTCTCGGTGGCGCCCGGCACGATAACGGGGTTCCTGGGACCGAACGGTGCGGGGAAGTCGACGACGATGCGCGCGATCCTCGGCCTGGTCCGGCCGACGTCGGGCAATACGACGGTGCTCGGCCGACAGTACCGCGAGCTGGAGATGCCGTCGCAGCGCGTCGGCGCCTTGCTCGAGACGTTCGACGCGCATCCCGGGCGTTCGGGTCGAAGCCATCTTCGCGTGCTCGCGCTCGCCGGCGGCATTGCAGGGTCGCGGGTGGACGAGGTTCTTGCGCTCGTCGATCTGGGCGCTGCCGGCCGGCGGCGCGTCAAGGGCTACTCGCTTGGCATGCAACAGCGGTTGGGTCTCGCCGCGGCACTGCTCGGCGATCCCGAGGTGCTCGTGCTCGACGAGCCTGCGAACGGGCTCGACCCGCAGGGCATCCGTTGGCTTCGTGACTTTCTTCGCTCCCTCGCGAGCGAGGGACGAACGATTCTCGTCTCGAGCCACGTCCTCGCCGAGGTTGCGCAAACCGTCGACGAGGTCGTGATCATCGATCGTGGAAGGCTTCTTCGGCACGTTGCGATCGCCGAGGTGGAGGCACTCGCGGCGGGCTCCACGACCGTTCGTTCTCCCGACGCCGGGCTTCTCCTGGAGCGGCTCGTCAGCGCGGGGCTGGGAGCTCGGAGCGTTGGTGAGGGACGCCTCGAGGTGTCGGCGTCGCCCGAGCACGTCGGCGAGATCGCCGCTTCCGCCGGGATCGTCCTGCACGAGCTGACTCCGGCGCGTGCGACGCTCGAAGAGGTCTTCCTCGAACTCACCGGCGAGCCGGGGGAGCGGGGCGCATGACACGCCTCTTCGCCGCAGAGCTCTTGAAGCTGCGGACCCTGCGGAGCACGTGGGGCTTCGCGCTGGTTGCGTTCTTGCTCGCAGGGCTTGCCACTGCCGGCAACATCGGTGGAACGCAGGCGCTGGAGCGACACGAGCCCGAGTTCCAGTTCCGGATCGTGCTCGACGCAGCTTTCCCGGCGGCTGTTCTCTCGCTGCTGCTGGGCATGATCCTCGTCACGAACGAGTTCCGCCACGGCACCATCGCTCGGACGCTGCTCGCGACGCCTCGGCGCGGTCGTCTCGTCGTCATCAAGCTGCTGGCGGGTGCTGCCATGGGCGCCGCGCTCATGCTCGTCACGCTCGTCGTCACCGCGTCGACAGCGGCTGTCTGGCTCGGCTTCCTCGACGTGACGCTCGAGCTCGGAGAGGCGGTGGATGGCGCCTCGCGGGCACTCGTGGGTGTCGTGCTCGCCGGGACTCTCGGGGCGGCGATCGGCGGAGCCGTCCACTCGCAGGTCGGCGCGCTCGTAGGCGCGCTCGTCTGGATCTTCGTCGCCGAACCCCTGTGTTGGGCCCTCCTCGGACTCCTCGACGCCGGCGGCGCGGCCGAGTACTTACCTGCGGCGTCGCTTGGTGGCATCGTGGACTCGGGCGGGGGAGGTCTGCCGTTTGCCGGCTCGGTCGCGATGGCCCTTGTCTGGACGGCGATGGCGACCGCGCTCGCCCTGCTCCGCACGAGCAGGCGGGACATCACGTAGGAGGCACGCGTGTCCGAGGTGCGCATGATCTCGGAGCGGACGAGGGCCGCCACCCGCCACCGAGCCCGGCTTCCTCCCGATCCATTTCGCCGATCACGCCCGGAGGTCTAGAGAGGCAGGCCTGAGCTAGACACGGCTACGCTCCCGGCATGGCTGCGCCTGTCCACAAGGGGGAGGAGCTCGAGCTCTCGATCGAGTCGCTCGCGTACGGCGGCAACGGCGTTGCGCGGCATGGCGGCTTCGTCGTCTTCGTCCGGGGTGGGCTTCCAGGCGATCGAGTTCGCGCGCGTGTGACGAAGGTCAAGCGGGGCTTCGCCGAGGGCTTCGCGAGCCAGCTGCTCTACCCGGGGGCCGATCGAGTGGAAGCGCCCTGCCGGCACTTCGGGACCTGCGGTGGCTGTCGCTTCCAGGACCTCGCATACGAGGCGCAGCTCGCGCAGAAGGCGCAGCAGGTGCGCGACGCCCTCGTTCGGATCGGCCGTGCACACGACCCGCCCCTCGAGCCGATCCTTGCCGCATCGTCCCAGTACGGCTATCGCAACAAGCTCGAGTACTCCTTCTCGACCGGCGACGAGGGCGTCGAGCTCGGCTTCCATCGGGCAGGGCGCTGGGACGAGGTGGTCGGGATCGAGGAGTGCCTGCTCACGACCGAGCTCGGGAATGCGATCAGAGTCGCGGTTCGCGACTGGGCACGCGAGGAGCGTCTCGAGGCCTACCACCAGGCGACGGGAGAGGGGTACCTACGCCATCTGGTCGTCCGAGAAGGCCGCAACACGGGTCAGGCGCTCGTCGTCCTCGTGACTGCGCCGGGCGAGCGGTTCGAGGTGGGGTACCTGGTGGATGTCCTTCGCCGCTTCCCCGAGGTGCGGTCGATCCACTGGGCAGTCAACGACACTCCGGCTGAGCAGACCAATCTTCCGACGCGGCTCCTCTGGGGTGAGGAGGCGATCGAGGAGAGGATTCTCGGGCTCCGTTTTCGCGTGCGCCCGTCGGCGTTCCTGCAGACGAACACGGAGATGGCCGCGCAGCTGTATGCCTTCGCCCGCGGGTTCGCCGGCCTCACGGGCTCCGAGAACGTCTTCGACCTCTACTGCGGAACGGGCACGATCGGGCTCGCGCTCGCTTCGACTGCAGGCTCGGTGTGGGGACTGGAGATCTCGGAGGAGGCGGTCGCCTGCGCGATCGAGAACGCAGAGCTGAACGGGATCGAGAACGCGCGGTTCTTCGCGGGCAACGTGGGGCAGACCCTCGACGAGCTCGTCGAGGAGGCGGGCTCGCCCGATGTCGTCGTCGTCGACCCGCCCCGAGCGGGGCTTGCCGGCAAGGCGCTGCGGAGGACCGGCGCGCTAGGCGCTCTGCGGATCGTCTACGTCTCGTGCAATCCGACGACGCTTGCATCGGACGTGCAAGTCCTGAGGGACGACTTCGGATATGCGCTCGTCCGTTGCCGGCCGGTCGACATGTTCCCGCACACGCCGCACGTCGAGTCGGTATCTCTCCTGCAGCGCTCGTAGGAACGATCTCGCGCTACGAGGGCGCCTGAGCGCGCACGCCGCGGACGTTCCGCCAGAGCAAGTCCGCGTTCGGGAGCAGGAAGCCGAGACACACCGCGGGCAATGCCGGGAGGCCTGCGATGCCGTCCCAGCTCCAGACGAGCATGAGCGTCCCGGCCAGGAGCGCGGTCATTCCGATCCACGTCCAGGAGACGCGCAGCGCGAAGCGGTCGGCAGCAGCGAGAAAGAGCGCGAAGAAGAGGATGTCCGGCGGCCCGACGTTGACCGTCGCCGTCTCACCCGGGTTCGGAAACGTCACCGAGATCTGCTCGAAGAACCCGGGCTGCTGCTCGACGACGTACTCGGTCGGACCCGCGGCCACTGACCAGATGTCGACCCAAGGGACGAGGACTGCGACGAGGGAGATCCACCACAGCTCCTCGAAAAGGGTCAAGAACCAGAAGCCGACGGACGCGTAGCAGACGAGCTTTGCGACGTTTGCAGCCGAGTCGACGTCGAGGAGCGTGAGCGTCGATGCCACCACGCCCGAGATCAGCACGATCGCGAGGAGGGCCTTGTTGCCGGCATTCGCGAGCGGCAGCGCGATCCAGATCATCGCGGCGAACACGGGAAAGACGATCGCGCTGTGAACGAGGACGTCGAGCCCCGAGGGGAGCCCGGGCAGACGTTCCGCGCTGGCGCCGTAGGCAACGAGTCCGGCTCCTAGTGCGGCGAGCGCAACCGCTCGCCGTCTCGTCAGTACGGGGGCTGCTCCGCCCACCAGGGGCCGAGCGCCTTGAACGCGTTCCAGAATGCGGTCTTCGCCGGCTGCTCGTCGAGCGACTCGTCGATGTCGGGCGTGACGAGAGCGTCGATCGTTGGAGTGAAGCGCTGCAGCGATCCTTCCGCGTCCGGGTCGACCGCATCCGACAGGGGGAAGCCGAGCTCGTTGAGGAACCCCGTCGTTCGCTTGCCCATCGCCACGATGAGCCTCGGCTGGACGATGTAGAGCTCTCGCCTCAGCCAGGACGCCGCGTCCGCCGGGTCCTCGGTTCCGAACTTGAGGCAGTTCGTCCCGTAGATCGCCAACGGGTCGACACGGAGTCGCTGAAGCGACTTCAGCACGGCCTGTCCCGCGCGGCCGAAGAACGCGACTCCTTCTTGGATCTCTGCGGGTTGTGGCGAGAACTTCAGGAGGAAGACGTCCGCTAGGGGATGTCCCGACCCGAGAACCGGGATCCTCAGCTCGTCGCCCGCCCGCGCGAGCTCGTCGCCGAGCTCGTTGATCTCGGAGATGGCCTTCTTCAGGTAGCGCTCGTAGATCTCGTCGGTGGGCACGGCCGCTGGCACGGGGTCTCGAGCACCTTCTCCCTCAGCGAACTTTTTCCTTGACTTGGGCGACCCACTTGAGCGACTGCAGGTACGCGAGCGACTTCGGTCGGCGCAGGATCTCGGCGCTTCGAAGCGACAACAGGAACTCCTCCGCGCCCTCGAATCGCCGCATACGCACTGCACCCGTGCCGACGCCTTGGAGGACGTGCGCATCGGAGCCCGCACCCTGCAGGAGCCGGTACTTCTGCGCGAAGCGAAGCGCCTCGTCGTTGAACGACTCACGGAGCAGGCGCGCGTTGAACACCTCCAGGACGTCGATCTCGGCGAGATGGCGATGCAGAGTCGCAGGGTCGGGGATCGCATGCAGTCGATCGAACGGGTGCGGAAGGTAGACGAGGCCGCCTTGCTCGCGGATCGCGGAGACGGTCTCGGCGAAGGTCATCCCGCGTGGAATCTCCTGCTCGAGGAACAGCCCGATGACCTCGCCCTGGGTGTCGGTCTTGACCTCCTCGCCGGGAATCACGATCAGATCGCGTCCGTGCGCCAGCTCGATGGCTTCGAGCGCGCCGCCGAACGCATTGTGGTCCGTCACGGCGATCCCGCCGAGGCCGATGTGCTCCGCGTGGTGGACGAGGTCTTCGGCTGAGACCGAGCAGTCGTGCGACCAGTCCGTGTGCATGTGGAGGTCGACCACGATCCACTCACGCCCGGCGAGCGGGTCGTCCTCGCTGTCGACGGGCGAGCGCTGGCGCCGCTTTCGAGCGAGTCGCGTGTAGACGGAGTCGAGCTCCGTGGCGACCTGGTCGAAGGTCTCGCGTTCGGCCCGTGCTCGCTCGCGAGCCGCGAGCTGCTCGCGGTAGGCGTCGTCGGTCGCAAGCCTCGCGACCTCGTCGACGACGCTCTCCGGCGGCTCGGCGGAGCTGATCGCAAGCCCGCACGCGGCTGCCTCGAGTCGAAGCCGCTCCTCACCGTCGTGCGCCGGGACGAAGATCACAGCATCTCCGAGCGCGGCGGCCCGCTGGTCTTCCGTGCGCGTCGACCGAACGTGCGCCCGGCCACGCACCGTCCGCGGAATGGTCGGACGGAATCCCAGAGGTTTCGTGTGCAGAAGCGTGAGCTCCCACTCTGGAAGGTCGTGCAGGAGTCGGAGGAGCGCGCGCGTCACCGGCCGCCCGGCCGGCTCCAGTTCTCGGACGATGACGCTGCGCTTTGAAGCCGGCTGAAAGCGCACGGTGTCCACGCCGAGTGAAACGAGGCCGTAGTCGCCGTCGAATCGCTCGGCGGCTGCTGCCGCCGTCTCGTTCGAGGTCGCGAGGAGCGCGTCGATACGGATGCGGAGCCGATCTCGGCGCGACCGGCGAGCCGGGTATCCCAACCGCTCCGGTGAGAAGAAGGTCGCGGCAGTCAGCGCCCGCGTCGAGGTCAGGGCGAGGTACGAAAGGCTCGGGAGCCCCGGCTCGAAGCCGTGCACGACGTCGAAGCGCCCACGGGCGAGCGCCAAGCGGAGGTTCGCGCGCACCGCGACCGGGACGCCCATGTGCGTCCGCCGGGACAGGGGGATCGAGGGACCCACGGCGATGACGTCGGCTCTCGCCCCGCTGTGGAGAGCCCGTCGCCCGGCGAGCAGGTCGCGCGCACGCGACGAGGGAGCAAGCACCGTGACCTCATGGCCGCGCTCACGGAGGGCAGCAGCCGCGCCGGAGACGTGCGCGTTCACCTCGTGGGGCTGCGACCACGCGAACGGCGTGACGAAGCAGATGCGGAGGCCCACGATGGGCGAGTGTAGCCCGCCGCGTAGCCCTATCCGCGCAGCGGACAGGTGGAACGGTCCGGCAAGACCGCGAGGTTTCCCCTGCTACCGAGCGGGATCCAGGCCCCACCCGTACAGTTGCCGAATGATCGAGGTCACCATCAAGGCGCGTGCGAACGGGCCGTACAAGGTGGAAGGCCCGGTGCGCGTGATCGACGCCGAAGGTCGGGAGTTCGTCCTGCCCGAAGGGAGCTCGATCGTCCTCTGCCGATGCGGGCACTCGGGGTCGAAGCCGTTCTGCGACAAGAGCCATAGGCGCGTCGGCTTCGTGTCCGACGACGTCGCGCCTCGCGTCGGTCTCTAGCTGCGCCGGCGAAGAAGCAAGCGCTCTCCTCGGCGGAGTCGTACGTCGACGGCGTCTTCGCGACTGGCCCGCGTTGCCACTAGCTCGATGCCGTCGAGCTCGCCGAGCACGCGCTCACCAAGACGTTCGCCCGCAGCCGTGAACCGCTGCAGGACGGGGAGCAGGAACCAGCCGAGCGCGGCGAGAATCCAGGCTGCCGCGAGGACCTTCGCATAGCCCGTGTTGTCGGGCTCGGTCCAGATGGCGACGATCACGCCCCCGACTGCCGCCGTCACCAGGAGGTCGGTGGCAAGGACGAGGGGAAGGAGCCGGCGACTCGTCAGAAGCAGGAGCTGTGTCACGATCGCGATCTGCCCGACGAGCACGAGCAGCGTCGTCGTTCCGACCTTCGTGACCGTGTCGTCGCCTTCGGAGCCGCTCCAGATCCAGAACGTGAGGATCGCGAACTCGAGGGGAGCAAGTGCCGCCGCCGCCAATCCGACGGTGGCATACCGACGTGAATCGACGAGCGCGAGCCCGGCGAGCGCGCCGGCGCCCGTGACGAAGAGCGCGCCGAGCGTGAGGAGGATGTGGGCGTCGGTGTTGGTGAGCTCGCCGCGCAGCAGTGCGACGATGGCGACGAGAGCGGCGACGACGAGAAGCGCCGCCGCTCCCAGCCAGAAGGTCCGGACGAGCCGGACTCGGTTCACGCCTTTGCCGCCGCCTTCTTCTTCCCGGCCGTGTTCTTCACGATGAAGCGCTCGATCTGCTCGTGTGCCTCGTCGTCGCGGATCTGCTTCGGCGGCGACTTCATGAGATACGCGCTCGGCGCCTCGAGTGCGCCGGAGATGTCGTTGTTCAGGGCGAGCTTCGCGAGCCGGACGGCATCGATCACGATGCCGGCGGAGTTGGGCGAATCCCATACCTCGAGCTTGAGCTCGACGTTGAGCGGCACGTCGCCGAAGGACGAACCCTCCATGCGGATGTACGCCCACTTGCGGTCGGTGAGCCAGGGGACGTAGTCCGATGGCCCAACGTGAACGTTGTCGGCGCCGATCTCGTAGTCGAGCATCGACGTGACGGCGTTCGTCTTCGAGATCTTCTTCGACTCGAGGCGCTCGCGCTCGAGCATGTTGAGGAAGTCGGAGTTGCCGCCGACGTTCAGCTGCATCGTCCGGTCGAGATGAACGCCGCGGTCGCCGAACAGCGTCGTCAGGACGCGATGGGTGATCGTCGCCCCGACTTGCGACTTGATGTCGTCGCCGATGATCGGCAGGCCCGCGTCTTCGAAGCGCTTCTGCCAGTACGGCTCGCGCGCGATGAAGACGGGCATGCAGTTCACCATCGCGACGCCGGCTTCGAGGATCTGCTCCGTGTACCACTTCGTTGCGGCCTCGGAGCCGACCGGAAGGTAGTTGACGACGACGTCCGTACCGGTCTCCTTCAGGATCCCGACCACGTCGTCCGTCTGTCCGGGCGCCTTCTCGACCACCTGCGCGAGGTATTTGCCGATGCCGTCGTGCGTCATCCCGCGCGAGACCCTGACGCCGGTCTTCGGGACGTTCGCGAATTTGATCGTGTTGTTGGGATGTGCCCAGATCGCGTCGGCGAGGTCGACGCCGACCTTGCCCTTGACGACGTCGAA
>DATIBA010000117.1:0-7865 GCA_035457765.1 Gaiellaceae bacterium | reverse complement strand
CTGAGTGGCAGACGAAGCTCCCGGCATCAAGGACGTCCTCGGTCGCAGCCGCATCTTCACGCCCGAGGTCATCAACGACATCCACATCAAGGCCGAACTGGGCCGCTACCGGATGCGCGGCTTCTCGATCTTCAAGCCGATCCCGCACTGGGACGAGCTCGTCTTCCTCCCTGGCACCCTCACGCGTTTCGTCATCGAGGGGTACCGGGAGAAGTGCGACACGAAGACGGTGCTCGGCGCCCGCTTCGCGAAGCATCCCCTCGAGCTCGACATTCCGATCTACATCACGGGCATGTCCTTCGGAGCGCTCTCGCTCGAGGCGAAGATGGCGCTCGCGAAAGGCGCGTCGATGGCCGGCACGGCGACCTGTTCCGGCGAAGGGGGAATGATCCCGCCGGAGCGCGACTACTCGATCAAGTGGTACTACCAGTGCATCCAGTCGCGGTACGGGTTCAACCCGCACCACCTGATGCTCGCCGACGCGTGTGAGTTCTTCATCGGGCAGGGCTGCAAGGTCGGGCTCGGTGGGCACCTCATGGGCCAGAAGGTCACCGAGCAGGTCGCGGAGATGCGCTCGCTCCCGGCTGGCATCGACCAGCGGTCACCGGCCCGGCATCCCGACTGGCTCGGCCCCGACGACCTCTCGCTCAAGGTGCAGGAGATCCGTGAGGCCACGGACTACCGAATCCCGATCCAGCTGAAGCTCGGCGCGTCACGCGTCTACGACGACGTGCGCATGGCGGCGAAGTGCGGCCCGGACATCATCTACCTGGACGGCGCCGAGGGCGGCACGGGCGCGGGCCCGCACATCGCGACCGAGGAGACCGGCATCCCGCTCATGGCGGCGATCCCCGAGGCCCGACGCGCGCTCGAAGACGTGGGTCTCTCGGACGAGATCGACCTCGTCGTCGCCGGCGGAATCCGCAACGGCGCGGACGTCGCGAAGTGCCTCGCGCTCGGTGCGAAGGCGGTCGCGATCGGCCACTCGGCACTCATGGCGCTCAACTGCAACAAGGAGATTCCCGGCGTCACCGACTACGAGGGCACGGTCGGCGTCCCCGCCGGCCAGTGCTACCACTGCCACACGGGCCGCTGTCCGGTCGGTGTCGCGACCCAGGACCCGGAGCTCCGCAAGCGCCTCGTGGTCGAGGAGGCATCCGAGCGCGTCTACAACTTCCTGACCGCGATGACGATGGAACTGCAGATGCTCGCGCGGGCCTGCGGCAAGACGAACGTCCATTCGCTGGAGCCCGAGGATCTCGCAGCACTCACCGTCGAGGCCTCGGCGATGGCCCGGGTGCCGCTCGCCGGGACGACGTACACCGTCGGGCAGACCGAGCGGGAGATCCTCGCCGAGGTGCAGCGCCTCCTCGCGAAGAAGGAAGAGGAGGAGTTGCTGCAGCGTCATCCCGGAACGGTCGAGCACCTGCACGCAGCGGAGCGCTGATGAGCGAGCAGCCGCACTCCCATGAGCTCGCCTACGCCGAGCCCGAGAAGATCAAGTCGATCGACGCGGAGTTCCTGTCCGGGAAGCGCTTTCCGTACCAGGAGGACCTGTCGCTCGTCGAGGAAGTCGACCTCGACGCGCTGACGCCGGGCGAGGACATCAACTGGCTCGAGGACGTCACCCTCCTCGAGGAGGACGGCGTGCCTGCCGTCTTCGATCGGTACTCGAACGCGTTCCTCAAGATCTACTTCGCCATTCCCGAGGGCCGCGAAGACGAGATCGCACGCAAGGTGCTCATGAAGCACCTCACGAGCGGAAACTCGTACGGGATCCAGCTCAAGGAGATTCACACGAAGTTCCCGCAGCCCGAGCTCGGCTCGTGGGTCGAGCGCTCGAGGACGGTCGGCACGGACTGGAAAGCGCCGATCCTCGAGGGCTGGGAGAAGCCCGCCGGCCACTAGCCGCGCCGCTAGCCGGACGAGGGCTGCCAGCTCGGAGAGTGGCTGTCGCCGACGCGCGTGACCGGGCGCTGTTGCGTCCCGTCTGCGCTCATGACCCAGATCGCGCCTGGGCCCTGCCCGTCGCTGAAGAACGCAATGGACACGCCGTCGGGAGACCACTCGGGCTCGTCGATCCAGTAGCCCGTCGGCGCTGCGATCTTCGTCGGATCTCCTCCCTCGGCGGTCATTCGGTAGATCGAGGTGTCTTCCTCCCCCGTGGTCGGATCGTCCCTCGAACCGACGAACAGGATCGCTTCGCCATCGGGCGACCAATCGGGATGCCAAGCCGCGTCGAAATCGGTGGTGAGGTGTCGCGCGGTGCTTCCGTCCGCGTTCATCACGAAGATCCCCGACGCAAGATCTCGGTCGCTCCAGAAGACGATCAGCTTGCCGTCCGGCGACCAGGATCCGTCCGAGCTCGCTCCGTCTCGGGTCAGTTGCCTGACTCCCGTGCCGTCGGCGTTCATCTCGTAGAGGTCGGTCGACTCGGCGTCGCCCTGGCGCCCACGTGTGAACATGATCCGCGTGCCGTCCGGTGACCACGAGGGGTAAGCATCCGGCGCGCTGTCCTTGGTCAGTCGGCGTTGGCCGCTTCCGTCGGCCTCCATGACGTAGATCTCGGAATTTCCGTCACGCGTGCTGGCGAACGCGATGAGCTTTCCGTCTGGTGACCACGCGGGCAGCGAATCCTTGCCCGTCCGGGTCAGGCGCTGCTCGTTGCCGCCCGCCACGTCGACGACGTAGATGTCCGAACGATCTTCGTCGCGCTCGCGGTGAAAGGCGATCCGACCATCAGTCGTGACCGACTCATTCGCGGCCGGCGACCCGATCTCGATCGAGTCAGCCGAGGCCGCGAACAGCTCGGACGACTCTTCCCAAGGCTTGAGCGTGCTGAAGGTCAAGAGGTACACGAGACCGCCACGTACGAACGTGTACTGGACGAGCTGGACCCGGCCTCGATCGCCCTTGTAGCTCCACCTGATCCTCCACGCGTCGCCACGAGCGAGCTCGACGATCTCGGAATGCGGTCCGTGAATCCGGACGTCGAGCCCGGACGAGTCCTGCTCGAGAGACGGCAGGTTCCGCTCGATGTGCGCCCTCAGCGAGTAGCCCGGCTCGGCCTCGTGGATCGAGAGGAGCAGCCTCGTGTCTCCGGGCTCCTCGGCGGCTGCGAACTCCGAGCCCGCTTCGGGAGAACGGAGCGTCTCGGCGATTCCGAGGAAGCGCGGATGCTTCCGCTGGAACTCATCGAGCTCTTCGGCGGAGCTCTGATAACTGACGGCATCCCACGACGCGGGCAGAGCGACCGAAATTCCGTAGCCGGGAACACGGTGCACCTCCTCGTCAGGCGCTCCGGAGCCACCACCGCACCCGGCGGAACTTCCGAGGAAGAGAGCACCGACGACGAGATACCGAGCCCACAGCGAGCGGATGGTCATCGCGCCCAACTGTAAGACGTGCCGCTCAAGAGTTGCTCGACCGCCGTGGAGCCCGAGCCGAGTACCTGCGCCGGTCTCGGGCCGTGTCGGCCCGAGTCGTGAGGAGATACAGGCGGGAGAGCGTAGGCGGCCGACGGGTCGCTCGTGCGTCGGCGAGATTATTCGAGTCCACGGCACTCCCAATCGGGCGGACGGCCCGTCGCGTCTAGCATCCCGACGTTGCGCGTTCTCGTTCTCCAGCACATCGCCTGCGAGCCGCCGGGTGTGTTCGAGGACGTGCTGCGCGAACGTGGCGTCGAGCTCCAGCGTGTCGAGCTCGACGAGAGCGAGCCGCTTCCGGACTGGCGCGCGTTCGACGCGATCGTGGCGATGGGCGGACCGATGTCCGCGAACGACGACGAGGCTCACCCCTGGCTGAGCCCCGAGAAACGCCTGATCGCCGAGGCCGTACGAGCCGACAAGCCGTTCTGGGGCGTCTGCCTCGGCGTCCAGCTCCTCGCCGCGAGCCTCGGCGCGCGGGTGTACCCAGGCGCCGTGCCGGAGGTTGGGCTCCTTCCGGTCGCACTCACGCTCGACGGGCTCACCGACCCGGTCTTCGCGGGACTGCCTCACGAGGTGCTCACGCTCCAGTGGCACGGAGACACCTTCGATCTGCCCCACGAGGCCGTGCGCCTGGCCGGCTCTCCGGCCTACCCGAACCAGGCGTTCCGTGTCCGGAGGGCGTACGGCGTCCAGTTCCATCTGGAGGTTTCCGCCGAGATGGCGCGCGAGTGGGCGGAGGTGCCCGAGTACGTCGCCTCGCTCGAACGGACGCTGGGGAGCGAGAATGCCTCCACGTTTCTCGCCGAGATCGAGAACAGAGCAGGCGAGATGCGAACGTCCGGGCGCGCGCTCTTCGAGCGCTGGCTCGACCGCGTCGTGGTCTAGCGTCCTAGACGCCGCGCGGCGAGCGGTCGTCCAGCGCGACTCGCATGAGGTCACGGATGGACACGATCCCGAGGACCTTGCCGCCCTCGACGACTGGCAGATGGCGAAAGCCACCATGGATCATGAGCGACGCAGCATGGTCGGTCGTGTCGCCCGGCTCGATCGTGTCCGGATGGCGCGTCATCCACTCGGTCACGGGAGCGCTCCCGTCCCTCCCGGCTGCGACGGCCTTCATGACGTCCCGCTCGGTGAGGATCGCGGAGATCGCGTCACCCTCGAGGACGACGACCGCACCCACGCCGCGCTCGGCCATCGCGGCGGCGGCTTCACCGAGCGTCCCGTCCGCCGAGATAGTCAGCAGACTCCGCGTCATGTGATCGGCGACGATCGGCATACCGCCGATTCTACGATTCCTGGATGGCGGAACCACGTGCAACAGGCCGCTGTCTGTGCGGCGGTGTGACGTACGAGGTGCACGGCCCGCTCCGCGACATCGTGCTCTGCCACTGCGAGGAGTGCCGCCGGGCGAACGGCTACCTCGGCGCGTACACGTCGACGCTCGCCACGGATCTCGCCATCGTCACCGAAGACTCGCTCCGCTGGATCGACAGCCCGCGGAGCGACCGCCGCGCGCGGCGGGGCTTCTGCACCGAGTGCGGCTCGAGCCTCTTCTGGCACGCGGCGGGTGCAGAGCGGATCAGCATCGCGGTCGGAACGCTCGACCGCCCCACGCGCCTGCGGATCGCAGCCCACATCTACACGCACCAGGCGGACGACTACGACGAGTTGCCCGACGACGGGCTTCCTCGGGATCCCGAGTCGCCCTCGGCCGAGATCCGCTGGAGCTGACCTGCCCGACTCACCTTGCCCGCACTGCGGGGTCTGCCTACGATGGCGCGCGAGAACACGAACCGGTGGAGGTGAGCATGTCCGAGAAGATGTGGGGAGGCGAGCCGTTCTGGGGACTCGGGTACGAGTGGGACCCCGACTGGGTCTTGACCGAGCGCCAGAAGGAGCTGCGCGCGACGCTGATCGAGCTCTGCGAGAACGAGATGCGCGCCAACGCGAAGCGATCGGACGACGAGCTCCTGTTCCCGCGTCGGAACCTCGAGCTGCTCGGTGAGCACGGCTTCCTCGCCCTCACGGTCCCCGAGGAGTACGGCGGCCTCGGCGAGAACCACGTCGCCTATGCGATGACGTGCGAGACGATCTCTCGCTACGGCTGCGCGTCGACCGCGATGTGCTACGTCATGCACATCGGCGCCGTCAACGCGGTCATGCTGCGCCCCACCGACGAGCTCATCGATCGCTACATCCGGCCACTCAACTCGGGGAAGATCGGGACCCTCTCGTACTCGGATCCGGAGACGGGCTCGCACTTCTGGTACCCGATCTCGTCCGGCGCCGAGCGTGCGAACGGCGGCTTCAAGGTGCGCAAGAAGGCGTCCTGGACGACTTCCGCCGGCTTCGCCGACTTCTACGTGGTGCAGACGACGAGCCCGGACTTCTCGGGGTACGACGACCTCTCCGTCTTCGTCATCGACGGCGAGGACGCACAGGCTCAACCCGCACTCTGGGACGCGCTCGGCCTGCGCGGGAACCAGTCCGGTCCGCTCGAGGTGCCGGACGTCCAGATCCCCGGCGACCAGATCGTCGGCCCAGTCGGCGACGGCGCGGCGTCGAACGACGAGTCCGTCGACCCGTGGTTCCTCATCGGGTCCTCAATGGTCTGGAACGGGCTCGCCATGGGAGCGATCGACATCGCGAAGCGACACACCACTCGCAAGCGCCACGTCGACGTCGGCCTCCGCGTCGCCGACTACCCGACCATCCAGGACTACGTCGGCGAGGCGGTCATGGACACGAACGCCGCCCGCCTCTTCGTCTACTCGGTCGCCAAGGCAATGGACGACGCGACCGACAACAACACGAAGGTGCTCGCGCCCGGTGAGTTCGCTCGCGCCGACTTCCTCCACTGGGCGTGGCAGATCAAGTTCACGGCTGCGAAGAACGTCGCCCACACCGTGGACAAGATGCTCCACGCCTGCGGCGGCTCCGGCTACAAGCGCGACATGGAGCTCGAGCGCTACCTCCGCGATGCGAAAGCCGGCTGGGTCATGGGCCCCACGAACGAGGTGCTCCGCCAGTTCGTCGGCAAGGCCGTGCTTCTCGGCTTCGACGCGCTCGACTACTGGAACCAGTCGTACAACCGGCGGGCGGTCGAGAACGAGATCAAGAAGCTCGACGCAACTGGCAAGCGCGAGCTCGCCGAGACGCTCATGACCCAGGCGGCGGAGGAGGAGGCGAAGGCGCCCGCCACCGCGTAATGGTGACGTGACGATCTCCGGGACACCGTCCCTGGTTCGGGGGCTTCTCCCCGAGGACCCATTCCTCGAGACCTACCTCGTCCGGCCAGGCGGAGCGACCGTGTTCGCACTCGCGCCGGACGAACGCGTCACGGTGATCGACCGCGACGGTGGCCAAGTGGCCGAGCTCACGGTCCTCGCGGCAGACGGACGGGACGAGGCGAGCGCAATCGGTGCGAGCGCGGATGCGCCTGCGACCGTGGTACGAGACGCGCTCCGCGAGCGCGACGGCAGCTTGCTCTGGAGCGAGCTGTCCGCGCGCGGGCTCGACCCGATGGAGGCGCGGGCGGTGCGTCTCTTCGACGAGTCGTCTCCACCCGGCACGTCACAGGCCTTCCGCACTGAGCGCGCCGTGACGGTCGTGGTCGCCGCGCCGGCGGGACGCATCGTCGACGGCGCCCCTCCGCCGTCCGAGCTCCTCGTGGAGGTGCGGCGGGCGCGCCCGCGCGAGTACGACGGGGTCGAGCTCCCCCCACTGCTCGCCGAACCGCGCCTCGACGTCCGCGTCGACGCGGCGACCGCGCTCGCATACGAGGTGCGCGCAGGTGAGTTCATCCAGGTGATCGACGTCGAGGGCAAGCAGTGCTCGGATTTCCTCGCGTTCCACCGGCGCAAGCTCGAGTCGGGGCTCGAGCGCGGCCTCGACGCGACGACGACGCGATCGCTCATGGGTCAGGCATACCCGATGCCGGGCCTGCAGGGGAAGTTCTACGACGTCGACCAGGACCCGCTCATCGAGGTCGTCCGCGACACGGTCGGCCGCCACGACACGTTCGGGCTCGCCTGCACGGCCAAGTACTACGAGGACAGGGGCTATCCCGGCCACGTCAACTGCTCGGAGAACTTCAACGGGCAGGTGACGCCGTACGGGATCGCGCCGCGGATGGGCTGGGAGGCGCTCAACTTCTTCTACAACACGGGCTTCGACTCGAACATGATCTTCGTCATGGACGAGCCGTGGTCGCGACCCGGCGACTACGTGCTCCTGCGGGCGATGAGCGACCTCGTGTGCGCATCCTCGGCGTGCCCCGACGACATCGACCCCGCGAACGGCTGGCAGATCACGCCGATCCACGTGCGCGTCTATGCGCCCGACAACACGTTCTCGGTCGCGGTCGCCCACCGCGTGACCGCCGACGCCGAGCCCGTGCTCACGCGCGAGACCACCTTCCACCCGCGCACGAGC
>DATIBA010000116.1:0-16697 GCA_035457765.1 Gaiellaceae bacterium | reverse complement strand
ATCCCCTCAGCGTCTACGGGCCGGTGGGCTCGGGCTCGCGCAGGTCCAGTCGCTGCTCGAAGTCGCGCCGAATGCTCTCGCCGCTCGAAAGCACGGCGTCGTAGCGCACGCGGCGCGGAGGCAGCTTCACGATGCGGACGTTGTCGTCGCGCTCGCCGTGGCAGCGCGCGTACGCGGCGGCCTCATCGAGGGGCCGAAGGCGGTCGCGCTTCCGCTGTCCCCACACGTAAGGCGGACACCTACCAGAAACGAGACGTGAAGGGAAACCCCACGAGACGCACTTTGCGACGAAAATATCGATCGCTAGCGCGTCGTCCAACGACAGCCCCAGGGACTCCAATCCCGACCGGAAAGCACGAAGTACCTGTGCGCGGCCAGCGCCTGCTCGTGCGCTGTGTCTCCGTGGCCGAACAGACCCCGCTCGTACGAGCCCATCTGGAAGAGACCGCGGTACTGTCCGTTGGCCGCGGTCGTCGTTAGCCGGGACTCGCACCAGGCGACTGCGACTGCCTCACGGCAGTAGCTGTCGAAGACATCGCAGATCGCGGCCCTCGGAGACATCGTTGCGCGCCGCCGGGCGTCGCGCGCCTGAATTGCTCGCCGGAGCACCGCGATCGCCCGTTCGAGCTGCGCGAGACGACGTCGCGCGCGCTCGAGGGCGAGCACGGCGTCCCCACGATGCGCCTGGGCGTAGAGGAGCCTTCTGTGCCGCTTGAAGAAGGCGATCGTCCCGCGATACTTGCGCGCGGTCGCGAGCTTCTGCGCGAGGCGCTCGTCCAGTGTGAGTGCGGAGCGCTCCTGCTTCGCCTTGGGCGGGGTCGACTGCCGATCCTGCCTCGTTTCCGCAGCGGCCTGCGCGACGAGAACGCACGCGCACAGGCCGACGAGTAGGGCTCTCAGAACGGTTACCTCCTGGACGGGGACAGGGGCGCGGGCTCTCCACCGCGAGCTCCGCTCGTGTCTCTCAGGTGAGGAACGGTACCCGAAACGAGCACGAGCAGGAGAAGAATCCGCTGTGAGCAGGTAAGAAAGGTGTTACGAACGTCATCGGACAAGACAACGCCCGAGTGCGGGCGCATGGCTCGCCCGCGTCGAAGAGCAGGCGATCGTAGGGTTCGTGGGCCGACCCAGGACGAATCGGCTTTCCTCGGAGGGACCGCCATCCGCTCTCGGCGCGATACTTCGCGCCCATCGTCAGCTACGAGGGAGGGTCGATGCTCCTGGCTATCGAGTGGATCTGGTTCGGCGGGTTACTGGGCGTCCTCTACCTCATCGCCTTCATCACGGCGGGTTTCATGACGATCCGTAACGGCCACGTCGTCCTGTTCATCTTGGGCTTCCTGTTGCCGCTCCTGTGGATCATCGGCGCCTTCATGGACAGGCCGAAGTACTAGCGGCACCGACCGCAGCGACTCTCGTACGCGCGCGCTGGTCTCGAGAGAACGCGCGCTTCGAGCGGCTCTCAAAGGCTGCGGGGCAGGGATTCGAACCCCAACTTCCTGGTCCAGAGCCAGGCGTCCTGCCGTTAGACGACCCCGCAACGACCCGGCGATTCTACCCGTCGGGGCTGGGCGTCACCGGCCCGCCGAGATCGAGCCGATAGACGGGCACGAGCCGTTTCTCCGCCTCTGTGTCGATGCGCGCCAACACCTCGACGTAGGGCTCGAGCCCCGACCCAGTGAGCTTCGCCTTGAGCAGGCCGTCGACCTGGTAGATGCCCGATGAGTTGTTCATGACGATCTCGACCATCACCGGGCGGGTCTGGCCGTCCGTGATCCTCACCTCGTCGACTGCTGCGGCCGAGAGCGAGTGGATCGAGAACGAGCCACGTTCGAACGGGATCCGGGACCGACCCTTCGCCATGTCGAGAGCATCGGCGACGCGCAGGATGCCGGCCTCGAGCGACAGGGGCTCGCCGTCGGCGCGGTGACTCGTGATCGCCTGGAGCGCCTCGGAGACGATGATCGTCAGCTCTGGCTCGTCGTAGACGCCGGCGAGCAGCTGTCGCATCTTCGGCTCGGCGAGCAGGAGGCTCCAGTCCTCGTGGTCGCGCCGATGGATGGACATACCGACGTCGTGGAGGAGTGCCGAGAGCACGACGACGACCTCCGAGTCATCGGGCTCCATTCGATAGTCGCGCACGAGGGACAGCTCCACGCCGTGCTTCACGAGCAGGCGACAGAGCTTCAAGGCGATGTTGGTGATGATCTGGATGTGGACCCACGAGTGGTCGTTGATCGCGAGTCGGAGGACTGCGTTGACGTTGGCCGCGTGCCACCACGCTTTCACCTGAGGATCGGCGTCGACGTGCTCGAGGAGCCGACGGAGTTTGCGGTTCCCGCGCGCGGGGACGCGAAGGTGCATCGCCGCGATCGCGTCACGCGGTGTCATGCGCGTCTCGGGCACGGCATCCGGGACGGCGATCTCGGGGGCGTCCTCCAGCTCCGGCTCCGATGCCATGGCCTGAGCTTAGAGCGTGTCCGGGGCGACCGCGGTCATGCGACCTCCGCCGCCCAGTCCCCGTAGAGGCGCATGTACGGGCCGCGCCCGCCGACGAGCTCGTCGTGGCTGCCTTGCTCGACGATGCGCCCGTGATCGAGCACCACGATCAGATCGGCGCGCTGAATGGTCGACAGCCGGTGAGCGATCACGAATGCGGTACGACCCGCGAGGAGGCGGCGGAGCCCGCGCTCGATGCGCCGCTCGGTGCCGATGTCGACCGACGACGTTGCCTCGTCGAGGATGAGGATGCGCGGATCGGCAAGGAGCGCCCGTGCGAAGGCGACCAGCTGCCGCTGCCCGAGCGAGAGTCTGAAGCCACGCTCGCCCACGTCGGTGTCGTATCCGGCGGGCAGTTCGTTCACGAATCTGTCGGCGCCGACAGCTTCGGCCGCGGCCTCGATCTCGGCGCGCGTCGCGTGCGGTCGGCCGAACGCGATGTTGGCCGCGATCGTGCCGGCGAAGAGGAAGCCCTCTTGCGGAACGATTCCGAGCTGTCGCCGCAGCGATTCCTGCGTGACCTCTCGGAGATCGTGACCGTCGATCGTGATGCGCCCCTCGCGAGGGTCGTAGAAGCGCGCGAGCAGCTTCGCGATCGTCGACTTCCCGGCGCCCGTATGCCCCACGAGGGCGACGGTCGTCGCCGGCGCGACGTCGAGGTCGAACGAGTGGAGGACGTCGGGCAAACCGCCGTACCCGAAGCGGACGTTCTCGAACCGGACGTTGCCGCGAATCTCGGGCAGCTCGCGGGCGGCGGGAGCATCCACGACCTCGGGCTCCTCGTCGAGGACGACGGTGATCCGGTCGAGCGCGGCCATCGCCGCGAGAAAGGTGTTGTAGAGCTGCGAGAGCTGCTGCACCGGGTCGAAGAAGTTGGCGAGGTAGAGCGTGAACGCGAGCAGGGTTCCGATCTCGACGCTCTCGTCGATGACGAGCGCTCCGCCCACCCCGAGCACGATCGCCATCGCGATCGCCGAGAGCACCTCGACCGCCGGGAAGTAGACGCCGTTCAGCACCACGGTCTCGTAGTTGGCGTCGCGATAGCGCTCGTTGATGCCACGGAAGGTGAAGTGGCTCGTCGGCTCCCGCGTGAACGACTGGACGACACGCATACCGGAGATGTCCTCGGCGAGCGTCGCCGTCACGAGGCCGAGCCGTTCGCGCACCCGCCTGTACGCTCGGTTCGAGCGCGAGCGAAACCACGCCGTCACCGCTGCCATCAGGGGGAGGACGACGAGGGTCGCGAGCGCAAGGCGCCAGTCGAGAACGAAGAGGACGACCGCCGTTCCAGCGAGCAGGAGCGAGTTCTGGACGAGGCTCGAGACGCCGTCCGTGACCAGCTGGTCGAGCGCCTCGACGTCGTTCGTGATCCGGCTGATGATCGCACCCGTGCGGTTCCGCTCGTAGTAGCCGAGGGAGAGTCGCTGGAGGTGGTCGAAGAGCTGGATGCGGAGGTCGGCGTGCGCGCGCTCGCCAACCCACCCCGTGTAGTAGGTCTGAGCACCCGAGAGGGCAAAGGCGGCGATGCCCGACGCGAGGAAGACGGCGACGACAACGGTGAGCGTGTCGAGGTCGCCAGGGACGATTCCGTCGTCGACGGCGACCTTCGCGAGGTACGGCGGTAGGAGTGCGACGAGCGTGTAGCCGATGAGGGTGACGATCGCGAGCGCGGTTCGGCTCTTGTACGGGCGCGCGAGTCGGACGAGCGTGCGGAGACGCCGGCGGGTCTGTCGCCAGGACCAGTCGTCGATGCGGGCGCCGCGCTCGTCCGTGAGATGGCTTCCTGCCTGCCAGACCTTCACTTCGGAGCTGCCCTCTCACGGGGCACCCCGGCCCACCACCCGCTGCCAGCGTAACGCGAGAGTGCGCACGGATGGGAAACGGCCTCGTCGAAAGTGTGTGCCGGTTCGTATGCCCAGATCGGCTTCCACCGACGCTGGGCCGGGTGGGAAGAGCTCATCCGCCGATCACCTGCTGCAGGAGACCGTGCTCGTGGATCTCTCGGAAGACAGGGCTCTCTGCAAGCAGCTCGGCCTGCGTGCCGCGCGCGGCGACCCTACCTCTGTCGAGCACCACGATCTCGTCGGCGAGCGCGATCGTCGACAGGCGATGCGCGATGATGATGGTCGTCCGCCCTTTCATCACCTCGCGCAGGCCTTCGCGGATCCTGGCTTCGGTCGTCGCGTCGACGGATGCGGTGGCGTCGTCGAGGATCAGGATGCGCGGGTCGACGAGCAGCGCTCGCGCGATCGCAACGCGCTGTCGCTGACCACCCGACAGCGTGATCCCCCGCTCGCCGATGACGGTGTCGTAGCCGTGCGGAAGCTCGAGGATGAAGTCGTGGGCCTGAGCTGCGCGCGCCGCCGCCTCGACGGCCTCGAAGGGGGCATCCGGCATCCCGAAAGCGATGTTGTCCCGAATCGACGCCGAGAACAGGAACGGATCCTGTGAGATGACCCCGATCTCACGACGCAACGAGCGGCGGGCGAGGTCTCGAACGTCGACCCCGTCGACGAGCACTCGCCCGGCCGTCGCCTCGTAGAAGCGCGGGACGAGCGCGGCGAGCGTCGTCTTCCCCGATCCGGTGGGCCCGATCAAAGCGACCGTCCGGCCGCCGGGAATCTCGAGCGTGATCCCTTCCAGTACGGGCAGGCCGGACTCATATCCGAAGGTCACGTTCGCGAACACGACACGACCGGGCCCTGCGCCGAGCTGGACGGCCTGGGGACGGTCGGCGATCTCCTCGGGCTCGTCGAGGATCTCGAAGATCCGCTGGCCGGCCGCGATCGCCCGCTGCGCCTGGCCGATCCACATGCCGAGCATGCGAAGCGGCATGACGAGCATCGCGAGGAGCAGGTTGAACGTGAAGAAGGCGCCCGTCGACAGCGACCCGGAGATCACCATGCGCCCGGCGGCGAGCAGCACGAGCGCCTGGGCGACGAGCGGGAGGAAGGTGAGGAGCGGGACGTACAACGCGCGTTGCCTGTTCGCGGCGAGCGTGCGAGCGAACACGTCGTCCGCAGCCTCCGCGAACCGATCGGAGCGACGCCTCTCCTGCGAGAAGGACTTGACGACGTGGACTCCCGCGATCGACTCTTCCGCGACCGTGGCGACCTCCCCCAGCGACTGCTGCACGTCGCGGAGCACCGGCTGGGAGACGTGGCTGTAGCGGTACGCCGTGAGGGCGATCACCGGAGCGATCGCGAGCGCGACGAGCGCGAGCTGCCAGCTGTAGACGAAGAGCACGGCCGTGACGGCGACGATGGTCACGATGTGCTGGGCGAAGAAGATCAGCCCGTAGCCGAGGAAGAAGCGCACCGACTGCAGGTCGATCGTCGCCCGTGACATGAGCTGCCCCGTCTGACTGCGGTCGTAGAACCCGAACGAGAGCCGCAGGAAGTGCGAGTACAGCTCGTCTCGGAGGTCGTACTCGACACCGAGCGCCTGTCGGCCCGAGATGATCCTCCGCCCGTACATGAGGGCGCCCCGCACGAGGCCGAGCCCGACGACCGCGGCGATCTCGATGGCCAGGAGACGCGTGTCCGGGTCGGCCTCGAGCTCGTTGATGATGATCCCGGTCAGGACGAAGACGAGGATCCCCGCGATCTGCGAGAGAATCGCGAGCAGAGACGAGACGACGAGCGACGCCCGGTAGGGGCGGAGGAAGGCAAGCAGGCGTACGAACGTGCGCCAGCCGGCCCGCTCTTGACTCCGGCGCTCGGCTCCAAGCATGGCCTCGTAGGGTACGGATCGTGCTCGAGGCCGTGCCCAACGTCTCCGAGGGACGCGATCCCGCCGTCGTCGACGCGATCGGGCGCGCCTTCGGAGAGCGCACGAGCGTGCTCGACGTCCACGTGGATCCGGATCACCATCGGTCGGTGTTCACGCTCGTCGGCGACGGCGCCCCGCTCGTCGACGCGCTGCTGGCAGGAGTCGCGACGGCGATCCGGAACATCGATCTCCGCCTCCACGAGGGCGTCCATCCGAGGGTGGGTGCTGTCGACGTCGTCCCTCTCGTGCCGTTGGTCCCGGGCGAGATGGCTCTCGCCGAGGCCGCGGCGCACCGGCTCGCCGCAAGCATCGGCGCGGAGCTCGGGGTCTCCGTATTCCTCTACGGCACGATCGGTGACGCGCGGCGTCCCGCCTTCTACCGCCGCGGCGGCCTCGAGGGCCTGCGGAGGCGCGTGGAAACCGGTGAGCTCGTGCCGACTGCGGGTCCGCGCGAGATCGACCCGCGCTGGGGCGCCGTCCTCGTCGGCGCGCGAAAGCCACTCGTCGCGTACAACGTCGAGCTCGCGACGGATGACGTCGGCATCGCGCGGGAGATCGCAGCGGTCACGCGCGAATCCGGAGGCGGGATGCCCGGCGTGCAGGCCATCGGCCTCTACCTCCCGGGCTCCCGCAGGGTGCAGGTCAGCATGAACGTCGTCGACATCGAGCGCGCGCCGCTGCACGAGGTCGTCCATCGCGTGCAGGTGGAGGCGGCGACGCGAGGTGTCGGAGTGAGTGGGGGCGAGCTCGTCGGACTCGTACCCGAAAGCGTCTTCGCCGCCGCCCGGGCAGCGGGCGTGGAAGTCCCCGGCGTCGACGAGTCGCGAGTCCTCGAGCGCGTGCTCGCCGCCGGTGGAGCGACCACTAGACTCGGGCCGTGAAGCGGACGATCCTCCTGACCGGCGAGGATCTCACCCTCAGCGACGTCTGGGACGCATCACTCGGCGGCGTCTCGGCGGAGATCTCGGAGAGCGCGAAGATTCGCATGCGTGCGGCGCGCGAGCTCGTGGACTCGATTCAAGGTGAGCACACGTACGGTGTGAACACCGGTTTCGGGCGCTTCGTGTCGACGCAGATACCCGAGGAGCAGGCGGGAGAGCTCCAACTCCGCCTCCTCCGCAGCCACGCCTGTGGTGTCGGCGAGCCGTACCCGGACGAGGTCGTTCGCGGGGCGATGCTGCTGCGGGCGAACACGCTGGCGAAGGGCTTCTCGGGGGCGCGCGTCGGGACGGTCGAGCTCCTCGTCGAGTGCTTCAATCGCGGCGTCCTTCCAGTCGTGCCGGCGCGCGGTTCCGTTGGCGCGAGCGGCGACCTCGCACCCCTGGCGCACCTCGCGCTCCCACTCGTCGGAGAGGGCGAGGCGATCGCCGAAGGCAGGCGGCTGGGCGGCGCCGAAGCACTCCGAGTCGTCGGGCTCGCGCCGATTCGTTTGGCCAGCAAGGAGGGGCTCTCGCTCGTCAACGGGACGCAGTTCATGACGTCCATGGCGTCGCTCGGAGTCGTTCGAGCGCGCCGCCTCGCAGCGACGGCGGACCTCGCGTGCGCGCTCTCCCTCGAGGCGCTGCAAGGGTCTCGAACGAGCTTCACGCCGGCGGTGCACCGCGCCAGACCACTGAGGGGACAGCAGGATGCGGCCGCCAACGTCTGGCGGCTGCTCGAGGGGTCGGCCATCATCGAGTCGCACCGCTGGTGCGACAAGGTCCAGGACGCATATGCGCTTCGCTGCGCACCACAGGTGCATGGCGCCTGCCGCGACCTCCTCGATTACGTCGAGGCCACCGTGGCCGTCGAGCTCAACGCGGCAACCGACAACCCGCTCGTGTTGCTCGAAGAGAGCGAGATCGTCTCTGCCGGGAACTTTCACGGCCAGCCACTGGCGTTCGCGCTCGACGCGCTCGCGATCGGCGTTGCCGAGCTCGCGAGCATCTCGGAGCGGCGCACCGAGCGGCTCGTCAATCCCACCCTGTCCGAGACCCTGCCGCCGTTCCTCGTCGAGGCGGGAGGTCTGAACTCCGGCTTCATGATCCCGCAGTACGTCGCCGCCGCGCTCGTCTCCGAGAACAAGGTCCTCGCCCACCCGGCAAGCGTCGACTCGATTCCTACGAGCGCGGGTCAGGAAGATCACGTCTCGATGGGCAACGCGGCCGGACTCAAAGCGCTTCGCGTGCTCGACAACGCCGAGAGAGCGCTCGCGATCGAGCTGCTCGCGGGCGCGCAGGCGATCGAGTTCCTCGCCCCGCTGCGGCCGGGGGCGGGAGTGCGGGCGGTGCACGACGTCGTCCGCTCCCTCTCCGACCGGCTCGTCGAGGACCGTTCGCTGAGCGCCGACATCGAGCGGGTCGCCGCGGCGATCCGCTCGGGTGCGGTTCTCACCGCCGCGCAGAACGAGATAGGCGTGCTCGCATGACCCGCGTTCAGGACGCGTCCGCCGTCGTCGAAGCGTTGTGTGGCGACCTGAGCGCAGTCCGCGCCCCTCGCGGCACCACCCTGAACGCGCGAGCGTGGCAGACGGAGGCGCCTCTCCGCATGCTCCTCAACAACCTCGATCCGGAGGTCGCCGAGCATCCCGAGCGTCTCGTCGTGTACGGCGGCAGCGGACGGGCGGCGCGGAGCCACGCGGACCTGAAGGCGATCGTGCGAACGCTCCTCAGGCTGGGGTCCGACGAGACGCTTCTGGTCCAGAGCGGAAAGCCCGTCGGCGTCTTTCGAACGACCGAGTGGGCTCCGCGCGTCCTGATCGCGAACTCGCTCCTCGTTCCTCGCTGGGCGACGTGGGAGGAGTTTCGGCGTCTGGAGGCCGAGGGGCTGACGATGTTCGGCCAGATGACTGCCGGCAGCTGGATCTACATCGGGACGCAAGGGATCCTCCAGGGCACCTACCAGACGTTCGCCGCGGCGGGTGAGAAGCACTACGGATCCGCGGACCTCACGGGTCGAACGATCCTCACCGCCGGGCTCGGAGGCATGGGCGGCGCACAGCCTCTCGCGGCGACCATGGCCGGGGCCGCCATCTTGTGCGTCGAGGTCGATCCGAGCCGAATCCGGCGCCGCCTCGAGACGCGCTACCTCGACGAAGTGGCCGACTCGCTCGACGACGCGCTTCGCCGCGTCAGGGCAGCCGCCGAGGCGGGAACGCCGCTCTCCGTGGGGCTGCTCGGAAACGCGGCCGACGTATTCCCGGAGCTCGCGCGCCGCCGGGAAGCGTTCGACCTCGTCACCGACCAGACCGCCGCGCACGACCCGCTCGCCGGGTACATCCCTGCCGAGGTTCCCTTCGAAGAGGCTGCGGCATTGCGAGCTCGGGACCCGGAGCAGTACCTGCGGCTCGCCTCCGAGTCGATCGCCGCGCACGTGAGCGCGATGCTCGAGTTCGCCCGCATGGGTTGCCACGTCTTCGACTACGGCAACAACCTCAGAGGAGAGGCCCATGACGCCGGAGTGGCCGGTGCGTTCTCATATCCGGGCTTCGTCCCGGCGTACATCAGACCGCTCTTCTGCCGAGGCGTCGGACCGTTCCGCTGGGCGGCGCTGTCGGGCAACCCGTCGGACATCGAGGCGATCGATCGGAAGCTCGGGACGCTCTTCCGGGAGGACGTCTTGCTTCGACGATGGCTCGAGCTTGCTCCCGAGCGCGTCGCCTTTCAGGGACTGCCCGCGCGAATCTGCTGGCTGGGGTACGGCGACCGTGCACGGGCAGGACTTGCGATCAACGCCCTCGTTCGCTCGGGTGAGGTCTCTGCTCCCGTCGTGATCGGGCGGGACCACCTCGATTCGGGATCCGTCGCCTCTCCGTACCGGGAGACCGAGGCGATGCGCGACGGCTCGGACGCGATCGCGGACTGGCCGATCCTGAACGCTCTCCTCAACGTCGCAGCGGGCGCGACCTGGGTGAGCGTCCATCACGGCGGCGGAGTCGGGATCGGCAACTCGATCCACGCGGGCATGGTCGTCGTCGCCGACGGCACCGATACCGCCGCCGAGCGGCTCGAGCGCGTGCTCACGACCGATCCCGGCACCGGCGTGATGCGCCACGCCGACGCAGGCTACGACGAGGCACTGTCGACCGCTCGCGAGCTCGGCATCGATCTGCCGTCGATCACGTACGCCGAGAGGTGAGCCCCGCTCCGGAGACGGCGGAGCGACTCCTCATCCGCGACCTCGCGCAGGTGGCGACGCCGGCCGGGCGCTCGGCACCTGTGCGGGGCGCTGCGCTGCGCGCGCTCGAGCTCACGACGGACGCGTACATCCTCTGTGAGGCCGGGCGGATCGCAGAGATCGGCTCGATGCGGCGGCTCGGATCTCTCGACGGCGACGTCGTCGAGGTCGACGGCCGTGGACTGTCCGCCGTCCCGGGTCTCGTCGACTGTCACACGCACGCGTGCTTCGCGGGCGACCGGGTCGACGAGTTCTCCCTGCGGGCGGGCGGAGCGACCTACGAGGAGCTGCACGCGCGGGGCGGGGGGATCCTCTCCACGGTTCGCGCGACCCGAGCGGCGGGAGAGGAGGGTCTCGCCGCCGCCCTCGCTCGCCATCAGCGCTGGATGCTCCGTGTGGGAACGACGACGTTCGAAGCGAAGTCGGGTTACGGGCTGGATCGCGAGACCGAACTCGCGCAGCTGCGCGTGATCGCGGCCGCGGGTGGCGTCCCCACCTGGCTCGGTGCGCATGCCGTTCCGCCCGAGTTCGCCGAGGTGGGCGTGGACGCGTACGTCGACTTCCTGCTGCGTGACGTGCTCCCGGACGCGGCGCACCTGGCGGAGGCGGCTGACGTGTTCCTCGAGCGTGGTGCGTTCGGCGTCGAGCAGGCACATCGCTACCTCACGGCGTGCCGCTCGGCCGGTCTCGAGCTCCGGCTCCACGGCGACCAGTTCACGGAGTCGGGCGCGATACCGCTTGCGATCGAGCTCGGTGCACGGTCGGTCGACCACCTCGAGAGCACGGGTCGTGGCGGCATCGCCGCGCTCGCCGAGAGCGATGTCGTCGGTGTGCTCCTACCGGCGAGCGCGCTCTTCCTCGGTCGACCTATGCCTCCGGCGCGCGCGCTCGTGGACGCCGGTGCGGCGATCGCGCTTGCCACCGACTTCAACCCCGGCAGCGCCTACTGCGAGAGTCTCCCGCTCGTCTGTGCCCTCGCCGCGACGCAGATGCAGCTTGCCCCGGAGGAGGCGCTCGCCGCATGCACCGTGAACGCCGCTCACGTTCTCGCTCGCTCGGACCGGAAGGGACGACTCGCGCCGGGCTTCGATGCCGACGTCGTGCTCGTTGCCGACGACGACTGGCGCCACCTTGCGTACCACCTCGGAGGCGACGTCGTCGACACCGTGATCCGTGGCGGCGGGATTGCGTGGGGCCCACGGGCATAATCGCTGGATGCCGACGCGAAAGCAGCGCCGCCGCCGCGCGAAGGAACAGCGGCACGAGTACGTCTGGGAGGACGCCGAGGGGAACGAGCTCGATCCTGCCGAGGCCCCCTCGACGAAGGGGAGTTCACCGGCTCGTGCCGCGCCTTCCCGCGCGGCGCGCGACGTTCAGCCTCCGTCGTGGAAGCGGACCTTGAAGCGCGGGCTCGTCTTCGCGCCGATCATGCTCGCCACGGTGTACCTGCTCTCACCGGAGCTCCCACTGGCGACGAAGATCATGCAGACCCTGTTCATCGTCGCGATCTTCATCCCGTTCAGCTACTTCCTCGATGGAGTGTTCTACCGGTCGCACAGGCGGCGTCTCGCGCGGCGCGAGCAGGCAGACGGCAGGCGCGGGAGCTGACGGGCACGGCATGCCGCTGCGCGTCGAACAGCTTTCGCTCGGACCGATCGGGACGAACTGCTACGTCGTGCGATCGGACGTCGACGGTGAGGCCGTCGTCGTCGATCCGAGCGGCGGTGCAACCGAGCTTCGGCTCCGGCTCGCGCAGCTGGGTGCTCGCTGTGTGGCGATTCTCGTCACGCACGGACACTGGGACCACCTGGTCGGCGTCGCCGAACTCGCCGAGGGGACTCGGGCGCCCGTGTACATGGCCGAGGGTGAGCGCGAGCTCCTCGAGAACCCCGGGAAGTTCACGCCGCCAACGGTCGCGCTCCGGCCGTACTCGCCGGACATCCTCCTGAGCGGCGGCGAGTCGGTCGAGGCGGGAGGGGTCGAGTTCGACGTCCTATCGGTTCCGGGCCACTCGCCGGCCCACCTCGCGTACTACTCGGACGGCTCGCTCTTCTCGGGCGATGTGCTCTTCGCAGGTTCGGTCGGTCGAACGGATCTTCCAGGAGCCGACTGGGAGACGCTTCTCGCGTCGATCCGATCCCTGGTCGGCGCGTTTCCGCCGGAGACCGTCGTGTATCCGGGGCACGGGCCGGCCACGACGCTCGGTGACGAGCTCGCGCGCAACCCGTTCCTGGCCGAGCTTCGCACCGAGCTGGCGGAATGACGGGCGAGACGAAGATCGCGCGTCCGCGCGGGACGCGTGACATCCTTCCGTCCGAGCAGCCGCTCTGGCAGCACGTGCTGCGAGAGGCCGAGCGCCTGTGCGACCTCTACGGCTACCGACCCATCTCGACCCCGGCCTTCGAGGAGACGACGCTCTTCGAGCGGACGTCCGGCTCGGGATCGGACGTCGTCCAGAAGGAGATGTACACGTTCGAGGATCGGAGTGGTCGCTCGCTGACGCTTCGGCCCGAGGCGACGGCACCGATCTGTCGCGCGTACGTCGAGAACGGCATGCACCGTGACAGCCAGCCGGCGAAGCTCTACACGGTCGCGCCCTTCTACCGCTACGCCGCTCCACAGCGGGGCCGCTACCGGGAGTTCTGGCAGCTGTCCGTCGAGGCGATCGGCTCGGACGACCCCTCGCTCGATGCCGAAGTGATCCAGCTCTACGACACACTCCTCGACAGGCTCGGCGTGCCCGTGCGCGAGCTCGAGCTCAACTCCATCGGGTGCCGCGACTGTCGCCCTGCCTACCTCGAGAAGCTCGGGGCGTGGCTCCAGGCCAACGCAGAGCGCCTGGACTCCGCCACCCGCGAGAAGGCTGTTGCGAATCCGCTGCGCGTGTTCGACAACCTCGACGCAAGGCCGGCAGCGACTCAACACGTTCTCGGCGAGGCTCCGGTCATCGGTGAGGCGCTGTGCGATGCCTGTACGGCGCACTTCGCCGTCGTGCGGCGTCGACTGGACGCCGTCGGAGTGGGCTACCGCCTCGTCCCGACGCTCGTCCGCGGCCTCGACTACTACACGCGAACGACCTGGGAGTTCCTCGAGCCCGGGCGAGGCAGTCAGAGCGCGCTCTCGGGTGGGGGCCGGTACGACGGCCTCGTCGAGGAGATCGGGGGACCGCCGACTCCCGGTGTGGGATTCGGGGCCGGCATCGAACGGCTCGTGCTCGCCCTGGAGGAGACCGACCTCAGCATCCCACCGCCCGTGCTCGACGTCTTCATCGCAGTGGAGGACGACGCTTCTCGAGAACGGGTCGCGCGCTGGCTCTCAGAACTGCGCGGAAAGGGCGTCTCCGCCGATGCCGACTACGCGGGGCGGTCGCTCAAGGGTCAGTTGACCCAGGCTGCGCGGCTCGGTGCGACGACCATCGTCGTCGCCCGTCCCGACGGTGCGGTGATCCGTCGCGCCGGTGTCCCCGACGAGGAGGTCGCGCTCGACGCCGTCTTGGATCGGGTGTCCGCGTGAGCTGGCGCGACGTCATGTGCGGCGAGCCTCGCGTGGAGGACGTCGGCCGGACGCTGACGCTCGCTGGCTGGGCGGCCCGTCGGCGCGACCACGGGGGGCTCGTCTTCGTCGATCTCCGCGACCGCTCGGGTCTCATGCAGCTCGTCGTCAATCCGGAGCGCGCGCCTGCTGCAGCCGAGCTCGCGAAGGAGATCCGGAACGAGTTCGTCCTCCGGGCGACGGGGGAGGTCGCTGCGCGAGCCCCGGAGACCATCAACACGAAGATGCCGACGGGGGACGTCGAGCTCCAAGTGGACGAGCTCGAGATCGTCTCGCGCTCGACGCCGCTGCCCTTCCAGCTGGACGAGGACGGGGTCGACGAGACGCTGCGCCTGCGGTATCGCTGGCTCGATCTACGTCGTGAGAAGCTCCAGCGGAACCTCGCCCTGCGAGCACGCCTCATCGCGACGATTCGTCGCGTGATGGCGTCGGCCGGATTCTTGGACGTTCAGACACCGCTCCTGTTCAAGCCGACACCGGAGGGAGCGCGCGACTTCATCGTTCCCAGCCGCCTGCAGAACGGTCGGTTCTTCGCGTTACCCCAGAGCCCTCAGATCCTCAAGCAGCTGCTCGTCATCGGCGGGGTCGATCGCTACTACCAGATCGCGATCTGCTTCAGGGACGAGGATCTACGCGCGGACCGCGTCCAGGAGATCACGCAGCTCGACGTCGAGATGGCGTTCCCGGATACGGAGTTCATCTTCGCTCTCATGGAGGAGATGTGCCGCGAGGTCTGGCGCGAGTGCCTGGACGTGACGCTCGAGACGCCGTTCCGACGCATGACGTACGCGGACGCGATGCTCCGCTTCGGGACGGACAAGCCGGACCTCCGGTACGGACTCGAGATCCAGGACGCGACCGAGCTTACGCGGAGCTCCGAGTTCGGCGTCTTCGCGAACGCGCGTGCAGTGCGCTTCCTCGTGGCGCCGTGCGTGTTCTCGCGCGCCGAGCTGACCCGGCTGGAGGAGCTCGCGGCACACTGGGGGGCGAAGGGGCTCGCTTACCTGATCGTGGACGCCTCGGGAGCCGTGCGCTCGCCGATCGCGAAGTTCCTCTCCGAGCGTGAGCTCGACGTCTTTCGGCCGGTGCCAGGCTCCACGGTGCTCTTCGGCGCGGACGAGCCGGAGCGAGTTGCGCGTGTCCTCGGAGCCTTGCGCGAGCATCTCGGACGGGAGCTCGCGCTCGTCGACGAAGACGCGTTCGAGTTCGTCTGGATAACCGACTTCCCGATGTTCGACTGGTCGGAGGACGAGGGCCGCTGGGGCGCGAAGCACCACCCCTTCACGCGTCCGTCCCCGGCCTGGGAGGGCGGGTTCGATCGAGACCCCGGTGCCGCGCTGGCGCTCGCGTACGACCTCGTCGCCAACGGGAACGAGATCGGCGGAGGGTCGCTTCGAATTCACGAGCCAGCGTTGCAGGGGCGTGTCTTCGACGTTCTGCAGCTCACCCCGGAGGAACAACGCGTGAAGTTCGGGTTCTTGCTCGACGCGCTCGCGATGGGAGCGCCGCCTCACGGCGGCATCGCGTTCGGGATCGATCGAATGATGATGGTGCTGGCTCGGGAAGCCAATCTCAGGGACACGATCGCCTTTCCCAAGAATCAGGCCGGTGTCGACCCGATGAGCGGTGCACCTTCGGAGGTGGGGGAGGACCAGCTCGCGGAGCTCGGAATCCGCCTAGTCGAGAAGCCGACGTAAGCGGCGTCCGAAAAGCTGGACGCGCGTTCGGCCGTATACGCGGACGTTGCGGACGCCGGCTTCATTCGACCTTCCCTGCACTCGACAAGTCCTTGCGCCCGGACCACGCTTTGGCGCTCTCTCGGCGCGAAGGCGTTGCACTCCCGACACGCGATCGGCGCTAGCCTGACCACAGGGATCTCGGGGATCCCCTGGGGGTGGTTGAGGTCCTTGAGAGCCAATGGGGTGGTTGCGGATGAGCGAAGGAGCACGGGCCGCTCACGACGCGCCGCCGGCTCCCTCTCAGGCGTGATCACCACATCATCGTGGCCGCCCCTTCCGCCAGACTTCAGGCGTGACCGAGCTCCTCGCGCAGCGCCTCGTCCTCCTTGCGGGTGTCGCGCTCGTCGCAGCGGTCTCGGCGGTTGCCGTGATCGACCAGCGCGAGACGGATCCCGGCACCGCCGCGCTCACGAGCGCCCCCGCACCGGCGGGGTGGAACATCGCGTTCGCCGGTTCGCGAGGAGCCACCGGAGACGCGCAGCGCACGACGTGCGGCCAGGTTCTCGCGCCGGAGTCGCTCGGCGCGACGCATCCCGTCCTCCCCTGCGGCGCCAAGGTCGTGCTCCGCTACGGTGACAGGCAAGTCCTCACCGAGGTGATCGACAACGCGCTGGTCGAGCCGGGGAGACAGCTCGAGGTGACCGAGGGGCTGGCCGCCATGCTCGGACTCGACGGAACCGTCGAGCTCGAGTGGCGCTTCGCTGCGGCGAGTGGTGGATAGGATGTGATCGCTCGACCCTGTGCGTGGCCTCGGCTCAAACGTGAACCAACAGACACGTGAAGGGAGCCGGCGTCGGAGCTAGGCGCTGCCGACGCTCCGCACGGCACCCACCTGGCTGAGCCAGGTTCCCGCTGGCCGGGGCTCATCGGCAGGGTGGAGCACGTCCGAAGGTCTGCTGGCGGCGTTCGTCGCCCGAGCTTCCGAACGGAGAAGGGGGCACGGCCGAGGGCGGCTCACCGGGGGCTTACGAGGGCCGAGCG
>DATIBA010000115.1:0-3980 GCA_035457765.1 Gaiellaceae bacterium | reverse complement strand
CTCGTGGAGAGACTCCGGAACCGGAAGCGGCTGGCCCGCCTCGACCGAGACGTTCGTCCGCTTCAACATGCGAACGATCTCGAGCGCGTAGAAGGGGTTTCCACCCGACGCCTGATGCACCTCGGCGAGGAGCGGACGCGGGAGCACGATTCCGAGGTGCTCCTGCACGACGCGGTGCAGGGCTCCGACCTCGAGCGGGCCGACCTCGACGTTGGTGCAGCGATCGCCGGGAAGGGAGCGACGCAGTTCGGCAAGCAGCGGGCTGTCGAGACCCGACCGACGCGAGAGGAGCACTCCCACGCGCTCCTCGCGAAGCCTGCGCGCCGCGTACGCGAGCGCGGCAGCGGACGCGGTGTCGAGCCATTGAACGTCGTCGACGGCGACGAGGAGCGATCGCGCCTCGGACAGCGCCCGTATCGCGTTGAGGAGCGCGACGCCGACCGCGTGCGGGTCCGGCGGCGGTCCCTCGGCGTCCTCCAGCACCAGTGCCAGGGACAGCGCACGCTTCTGCCCGGCGGGCAAGGGGGCGAGGGCATGGTCGAGCACCGGGTCGAGCAGGTCGCCGACACCCGCGAAGCTCAAGGCCGACTCGCTCTTCGCCGGAAGCGCCCGGAGCACGTGCAGGCTGCGCGCCTCCGCTTCTTGGATGCCCGCCGTCCAAAGCGTCGTCTTCCCCACCCCGGCCTCGCCCTCGAGCACGAGGGCGGTGGCTCCGTCGCCGATGCTGCCGACGAACTCCCGGAGTGAGACGAGCTCGGCTTCGCGACCGACGATGTCCGTCATGACCCGGCGATCGTACGACGCTGGGCCGCACGCGAACACCCCGCACGCGAGATACTTGCCCTGTGCCGTACACGATCTTCCACGCGCGCGAGCTCGAGTGGCTTCCTCGCGGTGACGACGACCCGCGGACGATCGCGCGCCTCTCTGACTCGATGACCCACTCCCGCGCCAACATCTGGCGCTATCCGCCCGGCGCGCGCGGGAAGCGCCATGCTGATCCCGCTCAGGAGGAGGTCTTCGTCGTCCTCGACGGGACACTGACCGTCGACCTCGGCGAGCCGCCCGAGCGCCACGAGCTCGAGCGAGGCAGCGTCGTCGTCGTGCAGCCCGGGACGGTCCTGCAGCTGCGCAACGCGGGAGAGGACGAGCTCGTCCTCTTCATCTACGGCGCGCCGCCCGTGACGGGTCGGGCCGAGTTCTTCGACGACGTTCCCTAGGCAAGGAAACGCCGAGGCCGCCTCCCGGCGGCCTCGGCGCCTTCGGGCCCGCGATGACCCAGCTCAGTGGGCGAAGGGGCGGATGTGCGCCGTCCGGACGATCAGCCCGAGGCCGAGCGCGAGTAGGAGCCCGATTCCGAGACCGACTCCGATCTGCGGCCACTCGAACTCAGTACCAGAGGTCGTCGCCGAGACGGCCACCGTGCCACGGTACGGCTCCGCGCGCTCGAACGCGTCCATATAGCTGCTCACGGCGGACTGCGTGACAGAGCCGCTCTCGTGCGCGTCGCGGAAGCCGTTCGTCGAGACCTGCGCGACCGCCTGGGCGAAGCCGTCCTCGATCAGAGGGTTGGGTTGCGCCAGCACGGGCGCCACCTCGGCGTTCGCGTGGACCTTCCCGAATGCCGCCGGGGCGCCGACGCTGAGGGCAGCGACTCCGACTGCGGTAATGAGTGAAAGCTTGCGGGTCATCGCTTCTTCTCCTTCTGCTCCTGGTGGCCCTGAAGACCACCTGACTCGAGCCTACGGCGCGACGGAACCGACTGAAACGGGCGAATCCCCTGGACTTGACTCCGGCAGCTCCTGTGTTTGACGCGACGCGAGTGCCGAGATGACAGCTGGCCAAGACCCGCTGGGCGGTCGAGCTTCGTGGCTCCGGCTCACGCCGAAGCAGTCGCCACAACGTCGGCTCGCTCGAAGCCGAGCTCGCCGGCTTGCACGTCGACGCGCACCGTGTCGCCCTCGACGAACCGCTGCTCGAGGAGCTCACGTGCGAGCGGGTTCTCGAGCAGCCGCTGGATCGCGCGCTTCAGGGGCCGCGCGCCGTACGCCGGGTCCCACCCCTCTTCCGCGAGCAGTTCCTTCGCCGCGTCGGTGAGCTCGAGATCGATCTTCCTCTCGGCGAGTCGGTCGCGAAGACGTCCGAGCTGCAGCTCGACGATGTCGGCGAGCTGCTCGCGCGTCAGCGCCTCGAAGGTGACGACCTCGTCGATCCGGTTCAGGAACTCGGGCCGGAAGCGGTCGCGCAGCTCGTTCGCCGAGCGGATGTTCGAGGTCATGATCACGACGGTGTTACGGAAGTCCACGGTGCGCCCATGGCCGTCGGTCAGCCGCCCGTCGTCGAGCAGCTGGAGCAGGACGTCGAAGACCTCGCTGTGGGCCTTCTCGATCTCGTCGAGCAGGAGCACGGCATACGGGCGACGGCGCACGGCCTCCGTCAGCTGGCCGCCCTCCTCGTAGCCGACGTATCCGGGCGGCGCACCCACCAGCCGCGCGACGGTATGACGCTCCTGGTACTCGGACATGTCGAGCCTGACCAGAGCACGCTCGTCGTCGAACATGAATTCGGCGAGCGCCCGCGCGAGCTCGGTCTTGCCGACTCCGGTAGGGCCGAGGAAGACGAACGAGCCGATGGGCCGGTTCGGGTCCTGCAGGCCGGAGCGCGCTCGACGTAGCGCGTTGGAGACGGCCTCGACCGCCACGTCCTGGCCGACGACGCGCTGGTGCAGCCGTTCCTCCATGTGGATGAGTTTCTCGACCTCGCCCTCGAGGAGCCGTGAAACCGGGATTCCCGTCCAGGAGGCGACGACCGCCGCGATGTCGTCGTCGTCGACCTCCTCCTTCACCATCGGGGTCTCGCTCCGATCCTCGCGCTCGGCCAGCTCCTTCTCGAGGTCGGGGAGGATCCCGTAGCGGATCTCGGCCACGCGCGCGAGGTTCCCCAGGCGCTCCTCGCGCTCGGCCTCCATGCGCAACTCGTCGATCTGACGCTTGATCTCCGCGACCCGCTGCAGCCCCTCCTTCTCGCGCGACCAGCGTGCGGCGAGCTCGTCGCGCGTGGACTTCGCCTCCGCGAGCTCGCGCTCGACCGGCCCTCGCACGTCGTCCGATTCGTTCGCCATCGCCGCGAGCTCGATCTCGAGCTGTCGCACGCGCCGTTCCGCCTCGTCGAGCTCCAGCGGCGACGAGTCGATTTCCATGCGCAGTCGAGACGCCGCCTCGTCCACGAGGTCGATCGCCTTGTCCGGAAGAAAGCGGTCGGCGACGTAGCGATCGGAGAGCACCGCGGCGGCGACGAGCGCCGAGTCCCGGATCTCGACGCCGTGGTGCGCCTCGTAGCGCTCCTTGAGGCCGCGGAGGATCGCGATCGTGTCGGCGACCGAAGGCTGCCCGACGAAGATGGGCTGAAACCGCCGCTCGAGCGCAGCATCCTTCTCGATGTGCTTGCGGTACTCGTCGAGCGTCGTGGCGCCGACGGCGCGAAGCTCGCCGCGGGCGAGCATGGGCTTCAGGAGATTGGCCGCGTCGACCGCGCCTTCCGCAGCACCCGCCCCCACGATCGTGTGCAGCTCGTCGATGAAGAGGACGATGTCGCCGGCCGCGTTCTGGATCTCGGCGAGCACCGCCTTCAGCCGTTCCTCGAACTCGCCCCGATACTTGGCGCCCGCGAGCAGTGCCCCGACGTCGAGCGCCCACACCCGCTTGCCCTTCAGCCCCTCGGGAACGTCGCCCGCCACGATGCGCTGCGCGAGCCCCTCGACGATTGCGGTCTTGCCGACACCCGGCTCGCCGATGAGCACGGGGTTGTTCTTCGTGCGCCGCGAGAGGACCTGGATGACGCGACGGATCTCCTCGTCGCGGCCGATCACGGGATCGAGCTTCCCGCTCTCGGCCAGCGCGGTCAGGTCGCGACCGTACTTCTCGAGCGCCTGATAGGAGCCCTCGGGATCCTGGGAGGTGACCTTCTGGCCGCCTCTCACG
>DATIBA010000114.1:0-16126 GCA_035457765.1 Gaiellaceae bacterium | reverse complement strand
GTCCTCGAGCAGCACCCGGAGAGCCGCGACGCCGTCGTCGTACGAGGCGACCGCTTCTTCTCGCTCGAAATTCTCGACCCGGACGGCCGCCCGCACGCCGTCGCGGATCTCGAACGGGGACTCCAGCGGATCGTCGACTCGGTCGAGACTCCAGGCCCTCCGGTAGGCGTGCTGACGACGGATCGGCGGCGCTCCTGGGCCCGGGTGCGGGAGCGGCATCTCCGCCCCGGTCCGACGCACGAGGCGTTGCGGACGATCGAGAGCGCGATCCTCGTGCTCGTCCTGGACCGCGGTCCGGCACCGGAGCACGCCCGCTCGGGCGAGGCCGCCCGGCTTTTCCTCCACGGCGACGCGCGCGGGCGGTGGTTCGACAAGTCGCTCCAGCTCGTCGTGGCGGAGAACGGGGTCGCGGGTATCTGCATGGAGCACGCCGGATTCGACGGGAGCACGCTCCTTCGCTTCGCGGAGTTCCTCGTCGAGCACGAGGACGCGACCTACTCGACCGACCGTGGCCGTGAGCTCGAGCCGGCGGAGCTCCGCTTCGAGCTCACCGACGCCGCGCAAACCGCGATCGCGGACGCCGCGCGCCGCGCGGACGCGCTGGTGAAACGAACCGATCTCGCGGTGCTCGACCTCCGGGACTTCGGCCGCGGCGCGATCGTTCGGCACGGGCTGAGCCCGGACGGCTTCGTCCAGATGGCGTTCCAGCTCGCGTTCTTCACCCTCACCGGCGAGATCGCCTCCACGTACGAATCCGTCAGCACGAAACGCTTCCTCCACGGCCGGACCGAGGCGATGCGCTCGGTCTCGACCGAGAGCGTCGCCTTCGTGCGGTCGCCGCGCGACGGACGCTCCCGAGACGACGCCGAGAGGCTGCTGCGGGTCGCGATCGCAAGACATCGCGCACTCGTCCGGCGCTGCCGCGACGGGCGAGGCGTGGATCGCCACCTACTCGGCCTGAGGCGCATGCTCGAGCCGGACGAGCCCGTGCCGGCGCTGTTCACCGACGAGGGCTACGCCACGCTCTCGCGCAGCGTGCTCTCGACGAGCCAGCTACCGGACTCGCCGGGGGTGGAGCTGACCTGCTTCGGGCCCGTCGTCGAGGAGGGATTCGGCCTCTCGTACACGATCCACGACGACGGCGTCCGCTGCGTGGTCACGAACTTCCACGGGCTCGCCGCGGACTTCACGGCGGAGCTCGAGCGAGCCCTGACCGAGATGCACGCGTTGCTGGTCGAGGGAGCTCGCTAGAGGACGCGGAAGGCCCAGACCCGCAGGCGCACGTCCGGCTCACCTTTCGGCATCGCCTGGAACTCCTCCCCGAGCTCGGTCAGCTCCCAGCGGCTCGCCTGCTCGAGCTCTGCGATCTTCGCCTCGAACCCCGGAGGGACCCGGTCCGACCTGAGCGTGAAGATGACGCGGCCGCCGGGGCGCGTGATCCGAACGAGCTCGTCCAGACACGAGGCAGGAGCGTGACCAGGAGTGAGGACACCCGACGCGACGACGCCGTCGTACTCGCTCGTACCGTAGGTGAGCGCGTCGCCCAACCTGCCCTCTCGTAGATCGCCGTAGACGCGCTTCTGCGCCGCTTCCGCGAGCATGCCCGGCGAAAGATCCATGCCGTCGACGCGCGTGAAACCCGCATCGGCCAGCGCCACCCCGAGCAGCCCCGTTCCCGCTCCGACGTCGAGGATCCGCGCGTTCCGGTCGACGAGCCTGCGGACCGCCTCTGCGACGGCCTCGGGAGCGCGATACCCCATCCCGTCGACGAGCTCGGCGTCGTAGCGCGAGGCGATGCGCTCGTACTCCTCGCTCAACTCGTCGAGGTCGCGAGCGCCGTACAGCCGGTCGAGGTCGACCCGAGGCGCGTGGGTCGCAACGCGCTTGCGCCCCCGGCCGGGCCGTACGAGCCATGCGCCTCCAAGCGCGCAGAAGAACATCATTGCCGCGTATGCCGCCCGATCGCCGGCGGTGTCGGCGAGGGCGCCGGCGAGGAGCGGCCCGACGGTCGACGCCGCGCCCCACGTCAGCATGACGAGACCCATGACCGAGCCACGACCGAGTGACGACCGGTGCGCGCCCGCACTGGCGAGCGGATAGATGATCGTGTCCATGGTCGACCAGGGCGGTGCCCGCAGAAGGACGAACGACACCGCCGCGACCGTCGAGTCGCTGCCGAACACGAGCACGATCGACGCTCCCGTGCAGAGGGCGGCGATCCCGCCGACGCGCGGAGTCGCCCACCGCTCCCCCTTCCGCGCGATGACCGCACTCACGACCGTGTAGACAGCCGACGCCAGGGTGAGGAGCAGCCCGATCTCGCCGGCGGAGACGTCGTTCTCCCGCAACTGCAACGGTACGAGGAGATTCACTCCGCCGCCCACGAGCCCGATCAGCAGCATGATCATGATCGCGGAGAGCACGAGCTCGTCCCGGCGCGCGAGGCCGATCAGCCTGCGGAGTGGCTGGCGTGGTGGCGTCTCGGGCGTCTCGGGAGCTGCCACGACGAGCGCGACCGTCACGGCCGCCGCCGCGACCGCGACGACGAGGAACGGCGTCCCGAGTTCGAATCGATCCGCGAGCACGCCCGCGAGGACGGGGCCAATGGTGAAGCCGACGCCCGTGACGGTTGCCGTGGCGCCGAGCGCACCCGCTCGTCGATGCTCGGCCGATGCGTCCGCGAGCCAGGCGGTGCCAGCCCCCCACATCGCGCCGAACGCGACGCCGAAGGCGCCACGGGCTGCCAGCAGCGACCAGAACTCACCGGCGAGGCCCTGGCCGAGCGTGGCGAGCGTGAAGAGGCAAGCGGACGCGATCGTCACCCTGCGAGCGCCCAGCCTGTCGGCGAGCAGTCCGAGCGGAAAGGCAACCACGAGCGCGGCGAGGCTTGCAGCCGCGAGGATCATTCCCGTCTCGACACCGGACAGGTCGAGCTCCGCCGCGAACGTCGGCGCGAGCGGAAGGATCGCGATCCAGACGAGCGTCTCGAGCAGGATCAGCGCGTAGATCGGGACGATCGAGCGGCGCATGACTCCCCTCAGTCTCCCATTCGCCTCACGGTCCCACGACGTGACCGCAACTGACGAAGACCCGGCGAAGTGCTGTCGCATCCGACGTCCGGCATGCTCCGCGGATGCTGCTGGCCGTCGACCAGGGAACGACGGGGACGACGTGCCTCGTCGTCGACGACGAGCTTCGAACGAGAGGCCGTGGCTATCGCGAGATTCGCCAGCACTTCCCGCAGCCGGGCTGGGTCGAGCACGATCCCGAGGAGATCTGGGAGAGCGTGCTCGCCGCCGCCGGCGACGCGCTCACGGACGCGCAGGTCGCGCCGCACGAGCTGCGGGCGCTCGGCATCACGAACCAGCGGGAGACCACCGTCGTCTGGGAGCGCTCGTCGGGACGCCCGCTGCAGCACGCGATCGTCTGGCAGGACCGGCGTACCGCCGACCGCTGTCGGGAGCTGCCGCGCGAGCTGGTTCGCGAGCGAACAGGCCTCCTGCCCGACCCCTACTTCTCGGCGACGAAGCTCGAGTGGATCCTGCGACGCGCGGAAGGCCCGCAGCGGGACCTCGCGTTCGGGACGATCGACTGCTGGCTCGTGTGGAGGCTGACGGGCGGCACAGCGCACGTCACCGACGTGACGAATGCGTCCCGGACGCTGCTCTTCGATCTCGACCGGCTCGACTGGGACGACGATCTCCTCTCGCTCTTCGGGGTCGAGCGAGAGCTCTTGCCGCAGGTGGTCGAATCGAGCGGTGTCGTCGGGCATGCCGTGCTTCTCGGCGCCGAAGTGCCCATCGCGGGGATCGCTGGGGACCAGCAGGCGGCCCTCTTCGGGCAGGGTTGCTTCTCGGCCGGCGAGGCCAAGGCCACGTACGGCACGGGAAGCTTCGTTCTCGTCAATGCGGGAGCTGTCCGGCCGACACCGCCCGAGGGGCTGCTGGGGACGGTCGCAGCCGTCGGGCCGGGAACACGACAGCAGTTCGCGCTCGAGGGATCCGTGCTCGTCGCGGGCGCCGCCGTGCAGTGGCTTCGCGACGGATTGGGGCTCATCTCGGACGCCGGCGAAGCCGAGGCACTGGCGACGTCGGTAGCGTCGACCGAAGGAGTCGTCTTCGTGCCGGCGTTGACGGGGCTCGGCTCGCCACACTGGGATCCCGACGCGCGAGGCCTCGTCGCGGGTCTCACCAGGGGCACGACTCGGGCGCATCTCGTTCGCGCGGCTCTCGAGGCGATCGCATTCCAGGTCGCCGACGTCCTCGACGCCTATCCGGGCGAGGTGGGGGTCCTGCGAGCGGACGGAGGCGCGACGAAGAACCGGTTTCTGATGCAGTTCCAGTCCGACCTGCTCGGGTGCTCGGTCGAGGTTGCGGCCGACGCCGAGACAACTGCTCTGGGAGCGGCCGCGCTCGCCGGACTGGCGGTGGGCACGTGGCCGGACGTCGAAGCTCTCGAGCGGCATCTGCGGCGCGGTGCACGCTACGAACCGGCCATGAGCCGGGCGGCGGCAGCCGAGAGGCGTGGCGAGTGGCAGAGCGGGCTGCGACGAGCGCTCAGCGCGGCGCCCGGACCGGGCTGAAAGCCGTCGCGCCGGCAGCCGTCGCCCTGGAGCGGTCAGGCGAGCGTGACGACGACCGTCTTCGGCTCCGTGAAGGCCTCGAGCACGGAGGTTCCGCCAACGCGGCCCGCGCCCGAGCTCGAGCCGGCGCGACCGCCGAAGGGAAGGTGGCTCTCCCAGTAGTTCGTCGACTCGTTGATGTTCACCCACCCCGCGTCGACAGCCTCGGCGAAGCGCAGGCCACGGGCAAGATCGCGTGTCCAGACGGCGGTGAGCAGCCCGTACTCGGACGCGTTTGCGATCTGAAGCGCCTCTTCGTCGCTTCGGATCCGTACGATCGGTACGACGGGCCCGAACGTCTCTTCCCGTGCGATGTCCATCTCCTCGGTCACCTCGGCGAGCACGGTCGCTTCCCAGTACAGGTCGGTCGGGAAGCCCTTCGAGCGGGCGCCGCCCGCGACGAGCTCGGCGCCACGTTCGAGCGCGTCGGCCACGTGCTCGTCCGTCTTGCGTGCGGTGGCCTCGTTGTTCAGCGGTCCCATCGTCGTCTCCTCCGCAAGCGGGTCACCCAACCGCACGCTGCGCCGAACCGCTTCGCGGAGCCGCTCGACGAACTCGTCGTGCACCGACTCGTGGACGAGGAAGAGCTCGCCCGCGGTGCAGCTCTGTCCGGCACAGAGGAATGAGGCCGCAATGCTTGCCTCTGCCGCCGCCTCGACATCTGCGTCCTCGAGCACGACCATGGGGCCGTTGCCTCCGAGCTCGAGCACGGTTGCCTTCCCGGCTGCACCAGCCGCCACCTTGAGCCCCGTCGCTACGGAGCCGATGAAGCCCACGGAGTGCGTTCCCCGGCTCTTGGCCACCTCGTCGCCGACCACCGCTCCAGGGCCCGTGACCATCGAGAAGACGCCGGCCGGAAGCTCCGCGTCGACGATGCACTCCGCGAGCTTCACCGCACAGATCGAGGTCGAGGACGCTGGCGTCCACACCACTGCGTTGCCGGCCGCGAGCGCCGGTGCGATCAGCTCGGCAGGCATGGTGTACGGCCAGTTCCACGGCGTGATGACACCGGCGACGCCGCGCGGGACGCGGTAGGCCAGGATTCTCTTGCCGGAGTCGACGGAGGGCGGCATCGATCCGGCCAGACGGGTTGCGTCTGCCGCTGCCATGCGCCAGTAGACCACGAGCTCCTCGACCTCGCCGTAGGACTCCGCGTGCAGCGGTTTGCCCTGGTCGAGCGTCAGCGTGCGCGCGAGATCGTCGCGCCGCTCCTCGATCAGATCCGCGACTCGCACAAGGGCTGCGGCCCGGTCGAACGCCGATCGCGAAGCCCACTCGCGCCAAGCAGCATTGGCCGCCGCGATCGCTCGACGGGCGTCTTCTCGCGTCCCTTCGGGGACCGTTCCGAGCGCCTCACCCGTCGCCGGGCTCGTCGCCTCGAGGCGCTGCCCGGACTCGGACTCCGCCCAGGCCCCCCCGATCACCATCGAGTAGTCGGTCGTCGTAACGCTCATCGTCTCCCTCTCGAGAAGGCATTGCGGTAGATGTCCTCGTACGCCGCGATATCGACCTCGCGTGCGTTCCCGATCGTCTGCGGATCTTCGAACGCGATGCGGGCCAGCATCGGGACCTCGTCTTCCGAGAACCCCAGCTCCCCCATGGTCGGGATCCCGACGTCGTCGGTGAGGCGGTACAGCTCGTCGACACCTGCGAGCGCTGCGTCGAGTGGGGCGAGGCCCCTCGTGTCGACTCCGAGCCCTTGGGCGATCCGCGCATAGCGCTCCGGGGCGGCGGACGCGTTGTACTCGCAGACGGGGCCCAGGACGCGCGCGGTGAGCGCACCGTGCGGGCAATCGTGCACGCCGCCCGCCGACTGGCTCATCGCGTGCGCAGCTCCTGCGCTCTCGGTTCCGTAGGCCATCCCGCCGAGGGTCGCCGCGTGCGCCATGTTCGTGCGCGCCTCGAGGTCGGAGCCGTCGACCACCGCTCGCCTCAGCCATTGAGCGACCAGCTCGATCCCCTGCAGGGCGACGGCGTCCGAGAAGGGCTGGTGGTAGTCGCACGTGTAGCACTCGATGGCATGGGAGAGCGCGTCCATCCCGGTGGCCGCAGTGACCTCGGGAGGAAGACCGACCGTGAGCTCCGGATCGATGAGCCCTACGTGTGCCGCGATGAGCGGCGTGCCTCCGACGTTGAACTTGATCTTGCGGTCGTGGTCGGTGATCACGGTCCAGAGCGTGACCTCGCTTCCGGTCCCGGCAGTCGTCGGAATCGCGACCGTCGGAGGGATGCGCTGCTCGACGGGATCGCGTCCCCACTCGTAGTCGAGGATCGAGCCACCGTGCCGGGCGACGACGCCGATCGCCTTCGCGGTGTCGAGCGACGATCCACCGCCGAGCCCCACGAGGCCGTCGCGATCGGCCTCGGCGTACACCCTCGCGCCGTCGTCCACGAGAGCGATGTCCGGGTTGGGGCGCACCCCGTCGAAGACGACCGCGTTCTCGAGGTGCTCGAGTGCACGGTCGACGAGGCCGGCGGCCGCGACGCCCGGATCGGTGACGAGCAGCGGTCGCTCGACGTCCAGCTCGTGAAGGATCTCGCCCAGACGGGCGAGCGCGCCCGGCCCGTGGACGAGCTTCGTCGGGAGCTCGACCGAGCGGACGGTATCGACCTCGACGGGCATGCGCGCTCCTCTCTACAGCGTCGGCGCCGCGGCCGCCATTCGCCGTGTGCGCCAGACCTCGGTATCGGCGACGTCGTTGAACGTGAAGATATGGAAGCCGGCGATCTTGCGCTCCGGGTCTGCGAGACCGCGCCCGATGCCCTCGATGAGCGGATCCGGGCTGAACCCGCCAGGCCTGACCGCCTGGCTCACCCAGCTGCGATGGCGGCGCAGGAATCTCATCGAGGCTCCGAGGCCGATCGAGGTCGAGACGCGCATGAGCTTCGTCCTCGGGACCGCGCCGGGAATCCCGACGTAGATCGGAAGCCGTGTACCGCGTGCCCAGACGCGCTCGATCCAGTCCAGCGTCACGGCTGAGTCGAAGCAGATCTGGCTCACGATGTACGTCGCGAACCGGGCCTTGTCGAACATCGCCTGAATCGTCGTCTCGTCCGGGATGAGGGGATGGCTCTCCGGATACCCTGTGATGCCGACCTCCTCGAATTGGTGGCCGAGCTCGGCCATCGCCTCCAGCAGCGGTGCGGCGCCCTCGAACGCGCCCGCGGGCTCGTCCGCGTCGCCGGCGACGACGAAGACGTCGTGCGCGCCCATCTCGTCGATCCGCGCGAGGATCTCCCGCAAGTGATCGAGGTCGCGCACGAGCCGGGCCGACAGGTGCGGAACGACCGAGTAGCCGTGGTTCGTGAGCCGGGCAGCGAGGTCGAGCGTGTGCTCGATCCCCTTCCTGGGCGAGACGGTCACAGTCAGCGTCACGTCGATCGGGACATGCTCGAGAACCGCCTCTTCGATGTCCCCGAAAGGGAGCACCTCGTAGCGCGCATGCGCAAGGTGCTCGGCCACGCGGTTGTCGATGACGGCGCTCATACGTCCGAGTCCGGGAACGAGGCCTTCTGCCGCTCGATCCACTCGCGAAGCTCGTCCTCGACGGCCCCGTCGAGCGGCGGCTGCTCGTACTCCGAGAGCGCGCGCTTCCAGAGGCCGTTGGCACGCCGGGCGGCGTCGCTCGCGCCCTCCGACTCCCACTGCTCGAAGCTCGAGTTGTCCGCGACGGGTGAGCGGTAGAAGGCGTTCTCGAAGTTCGCGAGCGTATGCGGGTGGCCGAGGAAGTGCGTGCCCGGCTCGTTGCTGAGGAATGCGTCGAGCGCCTGCCCGTTGTCGGAGAGGTCGACGCCCTTGCAGAACGAGTGCCACATGCCGAGCTGGTCGGCGTCGAGCGCGAACTTCTCGTAGCCCATCGTCAGGCCGCCCTCGAGCCAGCCCGCGGCGTGCAGCACGAAGTTCGCGCCCGCGAGCAGCGTCGGCTGCATCGTGTTCGCAGACTCGTACGCTGCCTGCGCGTCGGGGATCTTCGACGCGGTGAGAGCGCCTCCGGAACGAAAGGGAACGCCGAGTCGGCGTGCGAGCGAGGCCATGACGTAGAGAACGAGCGCCGGCTCCGGCGTTCCGAAGGTCGGGGCACCGGACTGCATCGACATCGAGCTCGCGAACGACCCGAGAACCACGGGCGCGCCCGGTCGCACGAGCTGCACGTAGGACATCCCGGCGAGCGACTCGGCGAGCGTTTGCGCACAGGTGGCGGCGACGGTGGTGGGGCTCATCGCCCCGGCGAGGATGAACGGCGTCATCATCACCGCCTGGTTGCCCTCCGCGTACGCCCGAGCCGCGCCGAGCATGGTCGCGTCCCACACGAGCGGCGAGTTCGCGTTGATCAGGCTGAAGATCACCGTGTTCTGCTCGACGAACTCGTGGCCGAAGACGATCCGCGCCATCTCGACCGTGTCGCGGGCGCGCTGCGGGTGGGTGACGGAGCCCATGAACGGCTTGTCGCTGAGCGTCAGGTGCGCGGCGACCATGTCGTAGTGGCGCTTGTTGACCGGGAGGTCGACGGGCTCGCAGACCGTGCCGCCCGAGTGGTGGAGCCACGGCGAGACGTAGGCGAGCTTCACGAAGTTGCGGAAGTCCTCGATCGTCCCGTAGCGCCGGCCGTCGTCGAGGTCCCGCACGAACGGCGACCCGTAGGCCGGGGCGAAGATCGTGTGCTGCCCACCGAAGACGACGCTGCGCTCCGGGTTCCTGGCGACCTGGGTGAACTCCGGCGGCGCAGTGGCCTGCACGAGCTGCCGGGCCATGCCTCGCGGAAAGCGCACTCGCTCCCCGTCGACGTCGGCCCCGGCGTTGCGCAGAAGCTCGATGGCGTCCGGCGCGTCGCGGAAGTCGATCCCGACCTCGGCGAGGATCGTGTCCGCGTTCTCCTCGAGGAGGGACAGGCCCTCGTCCGAGAGGACCTCAACGGGCGCAAGCGTGCGTGTGAGGAACGGCACGCTTTCGACGACGGCGTGTAGCCGTGCTGCCTGGCGCGCGGCCCGCCCGCCACCACGGCGGCCCCGTGTCTCCGTCACGCGATCCTCCTCTCTCGCCGGCGCGCGGGTCGATCCGACGTCGCGACTCGGCGTGCCGGGAAGCTCACCGTCTGCGCGAGGCGCGAGTACGGGTCGACGCCGTGTGGTATCGCCATCGCTTTCACGAAGTGCTCCTGGAAGCGCGGCTCGACCGCTGTCTCGACCTTCTCCACCGATCGCACGACGTCTTCGATCTCCGTGCGCGCCGCGCGGTTCAGCAGGGCGATCCGGGCGCCGGTGCCGGCCGCGTTGCCAGCAGCGGTGACGCGCTCGGGGTTGCAGTCCGGGACCAGCCCGAGCACGAGGGCGTGAACGGGGTCGATGTGGGTGCCGAACGCTCCCGCCAGCCGGATGCGCTCGACACACTCGACACCGTATCGTTCCATGAGCAGCGTGCAACCGGCGTGCAGCGCCGCCTTCGCGAGCTGGACCTGACGCACGTCGTTCTGGGTAATCACGAGTTCCGGCTCTCCGGACCAGAGGACGTACGAGAAGGTGCGTTCGTCGGCGACGACGCGCGGCGACCGATCCGCGAACGTGCCGTCGATCGTGCCGTCGGTCGTGAGCACGCCCGCGAGGTGCAGCTCGGCGATCGCCTCGATGATGCCGGAGCCGCACACACCGGTGACGTGCACGTTCGCGAAGCCGGGCTCGTCGGACCACGCGTCGTTCCCGATGACGCGAATGCGCGGCTCGAGCGTGACCGGGTCGATGCGGACGCGCTCGACGGCGCCTGGCGCTGCTCGCTGCCCGCACGAGATCTGGGCTCCCTCGAACGCTGGCCCCGTCGGGCTCGACGCCGCCAGCAGCCGGTCGCGGTTCCCGAGCACGATCTCTGCGTTCGTGCCCACGTCGACGATGAGGTTCACCTCGTCCCCGAGGTGCGGTCCCTCGGAGAGGATGACGCCGGCTGCGTCCGCGCCGACGTGGCCCGCGATGCACGGGAGCACGTACGCGCGCGCCCCACGGTGCACGGGAATCCCGAGGTCGCGTGCCGGGAGGCGTACCGCTTCGTCCACCGCGAGCGCGAACGGCGCGCCGCCGAGCGGTGTGGGGTCGATGCCGAGCACGAGGTGGTGCATGATCGGGTTGCCGACGAGCGTGACCTCGAGGACGTCCGCTCGGTCGATCTCCGCCGTGGTGGCGAGCTCCGCCGTGAGCTTCGCCAGGCAGCCCCGGATCGCTCTCGTCAGCTCCCTCTCCGAGCCCGGATGGAGCATCACGTACGAGACGCGGCTCATGAGATCCTCGCCGAAGCGGATCTGGGGGTTCATCTCGCCCGCGGACGCGAGGACGTCGCCGTTCGAGAGGTCGCAGAGATGTCCGGCCACCGTCGTCGAGCCGACGTCGAACGCGATCCCGTAGGCGCGGTCGTGGAATCCGGGCCAGACGGCCGTGACGGTCGAGCCGTCGTGCACCGCGACGGTGACTGCGCCCTCCCCTGCACGCAGGGCGGGCTGGAGCGCAGGCAGGACACACGCGTCGACGTCCGACACGTCGAGATCCCACTCGCGTGCGAGCGCCTCCCGCAGCCGGCGCACGGCGCCGGAGGCGACGCCGAGCTCGGCTTCCTCGACGTCGATGTAGTAGAGGCGTACGACAGGGTCGATCTCGATCGGGTGCGCGTCGGCCTCCTTGCGGACGACCTGGCGGTAGAGCTGGCTCTCGGGCGGGACGTCGACGACGACGTCGCCCGCGACGCGTGCCGTGCAGCCGAGACGTCTGTCGTCGGCCAGTCCGTGCTCGACGGCGTACCGCGCCTCGGCGTCTCCGGCGGGCGTCAGATGCAGGCGCGACGACGTGATCCCGTGCTTCGCGTGCTCGCCCTCCGAGACCTCGATCTGGCAGCGCCCGCAGATGCCGCGCCCGCCGCAGACCGAGTCGAGGTCGACGCCGAGCCGGCGCGCGGCCTCCAGCACGGTGGTCCCGCGCTCGAAGCGCCCCCGGCGCCCGGACGGAGTGAAGACGACGAGAGCGTCCGGCGTCACGCCCCTGCCGTCCTCCGTCGTCCCTCGCGCCCGCCACGGCGCCCGCCTGCCGCGCCGTCCGGCCGGGCGTCTCCGTTCCGGGCGATCCAGCTCGCGCAGTGCGCGTCGTTCCCCATCAGCACGTCGGCGGCCTTCACTGCCTGCAGCATCTCCGCGTGGAGCGGGCTCGTGATCGCGCTCGTGAGACCGGACGCGATCGCCATTGGCAGGAACGCTGCGTTCAGCGCCGGTCGGTTCGGGAGCCCGAAGCTCACGTTCGAGGCGCCGCAGGTCGTGTTCACGCCCAGCTCCTCGCGCAGACGGCGGACGATCCGAAACACCTGACGGCCCGCGCTCCCCATGGCGCCGATCGGCATCACGAGCGGGTCGACGACGACATCCTCTCTCGGGATCCCGTGGTCCTCCGCGCGCGAGACGATCCTCCTGGCGACCTCGAAGCGCACGTCAGGGTCCTCCGAGATGCCCGACTCGTCGTTCGTGATCGCGACGACTGCCGCGCCGTGCTTCGCGACGAGGGGGAGCACCGACTCGAGCCGATCCTCCTCGCCCGTGACCGAGTTCACGAGCGCCTTGCCGCGATAGGCGGACAGGCCGGACTCGAGCGCCGCCACGATCGACGAATCGATCGAGAGCGGAACGTCCGTGACCGACTGCACGAGCTCGACCGACTGTGCGAGGATGGCCGGCTCGTCGGCCAACGGGATGCCGGCGTTCACGTCGAGCATCTGGGCACCCGCTTCGACCTGAGCGACGGCGTCCGCAACCACGTTCTCGAAGTTGCCCGCCGCCATCTCCTCGGCGAGCTTCCTGCGCCCGGTCGGGTTGATGCGCTCGCCGATGATCACGAAAGGACGCTCGAAGCCGATGACGACTTCCTTCGTCTCGCTCGAGAGGAGGGTGTCCGTCATGGGCGGGCTCCCGGCCCATGACTGGGGCGGAATGTGGGGAACCGGGAGGTTCCCCGCGCTTTCGAGAAGAAGGCGGCGACGGCGAGCCGCAGGCGAGCGGTCACGAGTCCCATCCGTCCGCGCGTACGAGGCGCTCGAGCGTGTCGTCCGGATACGCCGCCTCGAGCCACTCCGCCTCCTCCGATACCTCCTTGTCGAGATCCTCGCTGCACTCGCGCGGCTCGCGCCGCCACTCCGCGAGGTACGCGTCCGTGCCGATCAGGCCTGCTCGCATCGCGGCGGCGTCGATCGCCTCCTGGAAGCGCTCGGGGAGCTGGGCGCGGGCGGATCTCCGGCCCTCCTTCGCCGTCACCTGGGCGGGGATGTCACGCCACCAGATCACGGTGAGCTCAGGCAACGGGCGCGGCCTCCACGAAGCGCGTGAGTGACGGGAGGAGGTCGCCGTAACCCGTGCGACGCTCCTCGTAGGCGAGACCGAGCCGCCGCGCGGCCGCGCGGGCTCGAGCTCGGAGATCGTCGTCTTCGGTCTGCGCGAGGTAGAGCAGGCGTCGGTAGTTCCCGAAGTACTGCGGGAGGAGCTCCGGATGACGGTCGAGCCCGAGGCCGCGGACGACGATCGCATCGAAGTGCCGTGCGAGGAAGTCGGTGAGGTAGAAGGTCGCCGGCTCGGCGTCGTGCAACTCCTCCCACTCCGCGTTCCCGGCGAGGAAGCCGTAGCAGTGGGCACCGGGAAGCCGCTCCACCCCGTGGCGGTCGAGCACCGCGTCGAGCTCGCCGCCCGTGCCGCAGTCGGCATACGCGACGAAGACGCGCTCGTAGCGGTCTCGCAGCTCGGTCAGCTTCGCGTCGACGGCGGGGGCGATCCTCTCCGGGCGCGAGTGGAGCTTCGCCGGGAGACAGCGGACCGTGACGTTCGTCCAGCCGTTGAGCCGGATCACCGCGAGCACCTCACGCGCGAGCGCGCCACAGGCGAGAACGAGCACCTCGGGCCGCTCGGCCTCGAAGACGCGCTCCTCGTCAGGACGCAGTAGCTGCTGCACGGCGGGCCAGGACGAGGGCCTGGGCGGTCTCCGCGGCGACGGCGGCGTCGCGGCAGTACGCGTCGGCGCCGATCGCCTTGCCGAAGTCCTCGTTCAGCGGGGCTCCGCCGACGAGGACGATGTAGTCGTCCCGAATCCCCTTCTCCTTCAGCGTCTCGATGACGACCTTCATGTACGGCATCGTCGTCGTCAGGAGTGCCGACATGCCGAGAATGTCCGGCTCGTACTCCTCGAGCGCCGCGAGGTAGTTCTCGACGGGGTTGTTGATGCCGAGGTCGTGCACTTCGAACCCGGCGCCCTCGAGCATCATGGCCACGAGGTTCTTGCCGATGTCGTGGATGTCGCCCTTCACGGTGCCGATCACGACAGTCCCGACGCGCTCCGCTCCCGTCTCGGCGAGGAGTGGCCGGAGGATCTCCATCCCCGCCTTCATCGCGTTCGCCGCGAGCAGCACCTCGGGGACGAAGAGGATCCCGTCGCGGAAGTCGATGCCGACGATGCGCATGCCCTCGACCAGAGCGTCGTTCAGCACCTTGTCCGCGGACCACCCGCGGTCGAGAAGGATATCGGTGCCCTCGACGATCTCCTCCGCGAGCCCGTCGTAGAGGTCGTCGTGCATCTGCGCGACGAGCGCGTCGTCATCGAGTGTCTTCAGATCGAGGTCTTCGTCGGCCATTCTGTCTGTTCCGTATCGCGGAACGATGCTGTATAGTGGAATTCTAGGAGACGACGGACAGTGGTGCAATCGCTCGCTCGCGCATTCGCCATCCTCGACGAGGTGGCTACGAGGCCGGCGGGCGTCACGACGATCGCAGAGCGCGTGCGGCTACCGAAGTCGACCGTCGCCCGACTACTCACGACTCTCGAGGATCTCGGGGCAGTGGAGCGGTTCGACGGCGCCCGCTGGCGCATCGGTCCGGGCATCGCGGCGCTCTCGTCGGCGGCCTCGCCCGAACGAATCCTCATCGCGGTCGCCAGACCGCACCTCGCCGAGCTCGTCGCCGAGCTCGGCGAGGACGCGGGACTTGGGCTTCCCGACGGGAACGAGATTCTCTACGTCGACCAGGTCGAGTCGGACAATCCGGTGCAGGTGCGCGACTGGACGGGGACGCGGGCGCCGATGCACGCCGTGCCGTCGGGTCTCGTCCTGCTCGCGGAGTGGCCCGAGGATGCACTCGACGCCTACCTCGGCGGCGAGCTCGTCGCCCTGACGCGTCGGACCACCACCGATCCGCCACGGCTCCGGAAGCGTCTGGCGGAGGTGCGCAAGGCGGGGTACGCCTGGGGCCTCGAGGAGTTCGCGGAGGGCATCGACTCCGTGGCCGCCCCCGTCCGCGACGCCCGCGGGAAGGCGATCGCCGCGATCCACGTCCACGGCCCCTCGTACCGCTTCCCGAGACACGGCCACGAAGGCCGGGTGGTGGAAGCGGTCGTCACCGCCGCCGGCGCGATCAGTCGTCTGACCGCGTAGCGCGTTCAACGGTCGCTCGAGCTGACGGAGAGAGCCGCTGCGGACGCTGCAGGCCGAGAGCCTCGATGGCCGCGCTGCACCGGACGGCGAGCCGACGCGTTCGAGCCTGGCTCGACGTACGCGCAGGTGCCGCAACCGTACGGCAGACGCTCGAGACTCACTCGAGAGACTGCTCGAGCCGCGCGAGACTCTCCGTCCAGCCCGTCTCGTGCAGGGCACGCCGAGCCTCGGTCGCGAAGGGCCGCTGGTCGAGCACGACGTTCGTTTCCTCGTGATGGTCGGCGAACGAGAGCGTCACGACCGTTACCTGGTCGTCGGGATCCGGCTCCTCCCACTCGAACGTGTACACGAGCCGCCGCGGCGGATCGACCTCGCGAAACTCGCCGCGCAGGTGGAAGGCTTCTCCGTCCGGCGGCTGCATCGTGATCCGGTACCGCCCTCCGTTGCGAACGTCCAGGTCGAGGCTGGGAGAGGTGAAGCCCGCGGGACCCCACCATTCGGCGAGCTTCTCGGGCTCGACGAATGCGGCGAAGACGCGGTCGGATCGCGCGTCGAGCGTCTTCTCGAGATGAAGGGTCAGGCCACCGGGGTCGCGGGCCATGCAGCGATTATGCGCCGACGCGGCGAGGACTTCACTGGTCGAGGGCCTCGACGAGGAGCGTCGAGACGTCTGCGACCCGAAGGTCACTCCCCGTCTGGCGAACGCCGTCGTCCAGCATCACGGTGCAGAACGGGCAGGCGACGGCGAGCGTGTCCGCGCCCGTCGCCGCAGCCTCGCGCGCCCGCTCCTCGTTGATCTGGCTCCCGCGCTCCTCCATCCACATGTGCGCCCCACCCGCGCCGCAGCAGAACGTCCGCTTCCCGCTCCTCGCCATCTCGAGCGGCCGTCCGATGCGGCCCACGAGCTCGCGCGGTGCCGCGAGGACGTCGTTGTGGCGGGCGAGGTAGCACGAGTCGTGGTACGTGATGGTCTGGTCCCCTGCGACCGGCGACAGTTTTCCCTCCCGCACGAGCTCTGCGAGAAGCTCCGAGTGGTGCAGCACCTCGTACCGGCCGCCGAAATCGGGGTACTCGTT
>DATIBA010000113.1:0-7105 GCA_035457765.1 Gaiellaceae bacterium | reverse complement strand
CGGCTGTTGGCGGCCGCCCCGGGCGCGAGCACGCTGCTCGACGCACTCGAGGCCGGGATACCTTCGGGGACGGAGATGACGCTCGAGCTCCCCATCTCGATCTACGGCGGCGGCTAGCTCACGCGACTGCCGCCCGCTCCGACGCAAGTCGTTCCCCACGCGAGTAGCGCCATAGCCCCGATGGCTTGCGGTGGTGGCCAGGCGGGACGTCGCCTCGATTCCGTCGCGGATCGGCATGCGCATGTCGATGAGAACGACGTCGGGACGAATCGTCGCTTACGAAGCCAGCGTCGCCTGATCCGGATCCCAGGGCCGTCGTCGAGGAAACCAGCGGGGGACATGTGCTCGGTACTGCTCGTATGCCTCGCCGTACCTGCGCACGAGGCCCGGCTCCTCGACGAGCGGCAGGTAGATCGCGTTGACGGCTCCGACGAGAGCGAACCAGACGAGCAGCGGCACCGATCCGAGCAGCACCGCTTCTCCGAAGAGCAGGAAGAGGACACCACTGATCATCGGGTTGCGCACGTGCCGATACGGGCCGTGGACGACCAGCCGCGAGGTCGGATTCCACGGCGCCAGGGTCCCGCGACCCATGCGCACGAAGAGCGCGATCGTCCAAACAACGAAAACGGAGCCGATCACGAGGAGGACGCCCCCGAGCAAGACCGCCGCCCCGGCGAGCACAACGGGAAGCCCCGAGCCGACCGTCGACCCGGTGCGCCACGCGATGAACGCGGGAACGAGCACCACGACGACTCCGGGGAGCAACAGAACGGCGAGCGCGTGCTGCAGCGCCCGCATGCCGCTGCTCAGTCCTCGGAGGTGCCGCCGCCCAGCGCCGTCGCGACCCCGAGCCCGACGTACACGGTCCCGGTTACGTACCGCTGGGTCCGCACGAATCGGCGAGAACGCCGAAGCACTCCGCCGGCACTGCCTGCGGCGATCGCCCAGATCGAGTCCGTGACGAGACCCAGCAGTGCGAAGAGAACTCCGAGGAACGCGATCTGGAGCGCCGGATGGGCAGCGTTCTGATCGACGAACTGCGGCAGGAACGCGAGGAAGAAAAGGGCCGTCTTGGGGTTCAGGACGTTCACGACGATGCCTTGTGCGAACGCGCGGCGGAGGTTCTGCCCGCCTCCGAGCGCGACGTCCGGGTCGGCGCGACGCGAGAAGAGCGTCCACAGGCCGATCCCCACGAGGTAGATCGCACCCGCGACCTTGACCGCCGTGAAGGCGACGGCCGAGGAGGCGATCAGCGCGGACAGGCCGAGCGTCGCCGCCGCGATGTGGACGAGCGTCCCGACGTGGATTCCCATCACCGACGCGAGCCCCGCCCGGCGCCCCTCGTGTATCGAACGGGCGACGATGTAGACGACCGCGGGCCCAGGGACGACCAGAAGCGCCAGCGCGGCGACGACGAAGAGACCGACGGACGGCGCGTCCGGAATCACCGGTTCAGCTCCCAGACGAGGCGGAGCCCCTCGAGGGTGAGGAAGGGGTCGACCCGTTCGATCGTTCGGGAGTGCGGTGCGACGAGGTCTGCGAGACCGCCGGTGGCGACGGCGGGCGCCTCCGCTCCCAGCTCGTCTCGAATCCGCCCGACGATGCCGTCGACCTGACCCGCGAAGCCGTACACGAGACCGGACTGCAGGCCAGCGACCGTCGTCTTCCCGATGACCGACGGCGGTGCCGTGTAGTCCACCCTCACGAGGCGCGCTGCCCGCGCGAAGAGCGCATCCATGGAGATCTCGATCCCGGGTGCAAGGACGCCTCCCACGTACTCCCCCTCGGGAGAGACGACGTCGAAGTTCGTCGAGGTGCCGAAGTCGACGACGATGACGGGCGCGCCGTAGCGCTCCTTGGCGGCGACCGAGTTCACGATCCGATCGGATCCCACCTCGCGCGGGTCGTCGTAGCGAATCCGGATCCCGGTCTTGACTCCGGGGCCCACGACGAGCAATGGCGCGTGTCCCCACTTGTCCGCGAGCAAGTCCCACTCCCGTATCAGCACGGGCACGGTCGAGGCGAGGCAGATTCCATCGACGCTGTCGAAGTCGAGAAGCCCGCTCAGCAGCACGCCGAGCTCGTCGGCAGTGGTGGATCTCTCCGATGCGAGACGCCAGTGGTCGGCGAGCTCACCGTTCGCGTACAGGCCGAGAACGGTCTGGGTGTTGCCCACGTCGACTGCGAGAAGCATGGAAAGGAATCTAGTAGAGTCGACCCGAGGTGTTTCGCAGGCGGAGTCGCGGCCGGACGGGACCCGTGATCGCTCTCGCGATCGCAGGGGGTGTCGTCGTCGCGGGAACCGCGGTGGCGGTCGCTCTTCGCCGGCGCAGACGAGCGAAAGGAGCGTCGATGGCGGACGCCAAGCTGATCGTCAAGCGCCTGGTCGAGGAACCCTGGAAGGGCAATGTCGACGTCATCGACGAGTACGTGGCGTCCACGTACGTCGGTCATGACCCGGCCGAGCCCGAGCCGATCCGAGGCCCGGCAGGTGTGCGGGCGAACTTCCTCAAGTACATCGCCGGATTCCCAGGTGGCGCGATCACGGTCGACGACCAGGTCGCCGAAGGAGACAAGGTCGCGACGCGCTGGACCGGTCGAGGAACGCATACCGGCGAGATCGCGGGCATCGCTCCCACGGGCAGGGAGGTCACGGTCTCCGGACTGACGATCTCGAAGCTCGAGGGTGGAAAGGTCGTCGAGGAGTGGACGACCTGGGACACGCTGGGCATGCTCGTCCAGCTCGGAGCCGTCCCCGAACCGGCAAGAGCCTAGGTCTCGAGCAACAGGGCGCAGCGAGAGGGTCGCCAGGAGAGCGGCCCTCTCGCGCATGCGCGAAGGGACAGCGGGAACGAGCGCGAAGTACGTGTTCCCGAGAACGGCATGTCCAGCGCCTTCGCCCACTCCCACTACATGCCATGCGAAGAGTGCGGTGCTTCGCTCAGTGCCGACCAGCGAGACGGTCACGTCTGTGATCCCGAACGCCGCCTCGAGTACCGGCTCATCCAGCTTCGCGACGAGGTTGCCGGGTTCGAGGACGGTCTCCGCGGTTACCTCGACTCCCCACAGGGGAAGTTCGCGCAATGGCTGGCAGAGCACAACCGCCGCCGCCCGCGTGGGTAGCGCTCCGCGTAATCGCTGACCGAACGACGCCCGCGGTGAGCTGCCTCAGCTACTCGATGCCGGCGAGGAAGGCGAGCACGCGTTGCTCGAGCAGAGTGGCGGCGCTCTCGTCGTAGTCCGGGAGGCTCGAGTCGGCGAAGAGGTGTCGATCGCCCGGGTACAGGAACAGCTCCGCGCCCTCGATCGTCTCGGCGAACTCGCGGGCGGCATCGAGGTCGCCCTCCAGTGCCAGCTCGTCGGCCTCCATCATGTGGATCTGGAGCGGGACGCCTTGTGGCCAGGATCCGCCGAACTCGGAGAGCGGGATCGCGGCGTGCAGCAGCAAGGCGCCTTGCGTGCCCAGACGTGTCTGGGCCAGCATCTGCGCCGGCAGGACACCGAGCGAGAGCCCGGCGTAGACGATCTCGTTCGGCAAGCTGTCGGCGGCGAGCCGACCGCGTTCGATGATCGTGTCGAAGCCGATCCGCCGGGCGTAGCCGACGCCTTCGGCGAGCTCGTCGAAGGTCCTACCGTCGTAGAGATCAGGGCTGTGAACGACGTGTCCGGCAGCGCGCAGTCGATCGGCGAAAGCGATGCATCCGGCCGTGAGTCCCTGCGCATGGTGGAAGAGCAGGAGCTCGGCCATGTCGGTACAGCCTAGTGCTGGTGTATGCCCCTACGGCGTGTCGTCGTCGCCCAGGAGCGGCTGGCCGATCCGCTCCGCGAGAGCCTCGGCGGTGAGACGTGGCTCCTCGCCCTCGCCCCGCAGCTCCTCGACCGTCACGTCACCGGAGGTGTAGACCTCGGCGCGCGGGATGATCCGGCTGGGCCGGTTCTTGTCCCACACCCACACGTCCTCCATCCGGACGTGGAAGAACGGGTAGCTCGCCTGCGGAAGCGCCTCGACATCCAGCTTGTTGCAGAGGTACGTGGCGTCCTGGGTGAGCACGCAGTAGCGGAACAGCGAGAAGACGGCCGAGTACTCGCGCTTGAGCGAGAGCTCGAGCTCGGCCTCGAATTCGTCGAGCTCGTCGAGGTGGGACATCGCCGCTCAGTGTAGATGAGTGATGCCACGATCTCGCGCGTCCGGAGGCGATCTCATGGCATCAACCATCCAGCGCCGCGAGCAGCTCGGAAACGACCCCCCGTTCCGGGACGACGAGCGCGGGATCGAGCTCGGCGAGCGGCTCGAGCGCGAAGCGACGCTCGTGGACACGCGGATGAGGTACTCGCAGACCAGGCTCGTCGACGATCTCGTCTCCGTACACCAGCAGGTCGAGATCGAGGGTTCGCGGCCCCCAGCGCTCACTGCGAACCCGTCCGAGCTCACGCTCGATGCGCAAGAGCGTCTCCAGAAGCTCCTGCGGTCCGAGCGTCGTCTCGGCGGCCACGGCTCCGTTCAGGAACCGCGGCTGCTCGATGATCCCGACAGGGTCGGTCTCGCGGAGCGTCGAGACGGCGACGACCTCGACCTCGGTTTCCGCGGAGAGAAGTGCGATCGCTCGCCGAAGTGTCCCCTCTCGATCCCCGAGGTTGGCTCCGAGGCCGATGTACGCAAGCGGCACTAGCGCGAGCGCTCGACCACGACGGCGGCATACTCGACGGGCGGGTCGAGCACGACGTCCGGCTTGCGAACACGAGCACGGGCCCGCTCGACTGCCGAGAAGCGCTCGAGAATCCCGTCGGCAACCGCGCCGGCGAGGCCCTCGAGCAGAAGGCGCTCAGGTCCGGCGAACACCTCGCGGACGAGCGCCGCCAGCCTTCGATAGTCCACGGTGTCCTCGATCCGGTCGGTTTCGGTGGCCTCCTCGCTGACGTCGACCCAGAGATCGACGAGGAACCGCTGTCCGAGCCTCCGCTCCTCCTCGAGGTACCCGTGATGCCCGAAGACAACGAGCCCCTTGAGCTCGATGGTCACGTGCTGCCCTTGCCGGCACCCGCTCGCGAAGCTGCCCTCATACGGACACCCTCCCGCGCTCGACCGCAGCCGCGACGGCGAGCGCCTCGACGGTCTCGCGAACGTCGTGCGCGCGAAACATCCACGCTCCGCGCTCGTACGCGGCCACGGCCGCCGCCAGCGACGCCGCGAGCGTTCCCCCGGTCGCGGCCGGATCCCCGAGCAGCTTGCCGAGCGTGCTCTTGCGGGAGACGCCGACCAGCACGGGCCGACCGAGCGAACCGATCTCGTCGAGCCGGCGGAGCAGCTCGAGGTTGTGATCCGGTGTCTTTCCGAAACCGATGCCGGGATCGACGCAGATCCGATCCTCCGCGATCCCCTCACGGGTAGCGAACACGATCCTCTCCTCGAGGAACCCCAACACGTCGGATACGACGTCGTCGTAGTGCGGGGACGCCTGCATCGTCCGCGGCTCGCCCTGCATGTGCATGAGGCAGACGAATGCATCGTGCTCGGCAACGACCCCGGCCAGCTCCCGGTCTCCTCGGAGCGCGGTGACGTCGTTCACGAGCTCGGCGCCGAGCTCGAGCGCACGCCGAGCGACCACGGCCTTCGCGGTGTCGATCGAGAGGGGAACACCGGTGAGGCCCTCCAACACCGGAGCGACCCGCCGGAGCTCCTCGTCGGAGGAGACCGGAACCGCCCCCGGTCGCGTCGACTCGCCACCGACATCCACGAGCGACGCCCCTTCCGATACCAGACGGCGTCCGTGAGCGATTGCCGCGCGCGGGTCGAGAAAGCGCCCACCATCCGAGAAGCTGTCCGGCGTGACGTTGAGCACGCCCATGACGGCAGGCTTGGGCCAGCGCACCTCGAACGGCACCCGCGCAGCGCTCACGGCGCGCAGCGTAGCGCCGTCCGGGAGAGCGAGGAGAATCCCTCTTCATGAGCACTCACACAGGGAACACGGGCCCTCTGGGCCAGCAGCGCGGCATCGGCTTCGGGATCTTGCTCTTCATCGTCACGATCGGGCTCTACTCGCTGTACTGGGTCTTCAAGACCCAGGACGAGGTCAAAGAGCACTCGGGTCAGGGGGTGGGTGGCGTTCTCGGCCTGGTCATCTACATCGTCGTCTCGATCGTGACCTGGTTTCTGATTCCGTCGGAGGTCGGAAAGATGTACAAGAAGGACGGCCGCGAGGCCCCCTTCACAGGTTGGACCGGGCTCTGGCTCCTGCTCCCGATCGTCGGGGCGTTCATCTGGTTCATCAAGATCCAGGGCGCGCTCAACCGCTACTGGGAGAGCAAGGCGCCGACCCCTGGGCCGACGCAACCGAGCGTGGCGTAGGCACCAGGACCGGCGCGCGGCACCGGGGGCGCGCTAGCCGGCGGCGCCTTCGGGGGGCGGCGGCTGCATAGCCGTGCCCGGGATCGGGCGGGGCTGCGGCTTCAGCTTGGGCTTGCGCTCGTCGAGCTCCTCGTCCGCGACGGGAGTCGTCACCTCCTCGGGCGGGAAGACCGACTCCTCGGACTCACCCGCGAGCAGGCGTTCGAACTGATCCTTGTCGATGGTCTCGCGCTCGATGAGGATCGCAGAGAGCCGATGGAGCTCGTCCATGTGCGCGCGCAGGACGGTTGTCGCAGAGGCATGGGCTTCTTCGATGACGCGCCGGATCTCGTCGTCGATCTCCTTGGCCACCTCGTCCGAGTAATCCGGCTCCGAGCCCATGTCGCGGCCGAGGAACGGAAGATCGTGGTTTCGGCCGAGGACGCGAGGCCCGAGCTTCTCGCTCATGCCGAAACGCATCACCATTTGCTTCGACGTCGCGGTGACCCGCTCGAGGTCGTTCGCGGCCCCCGTCGTGATCTCGTGGAACACGAGCTCTTCGGCTGCGCGCCCGCCGAGAGTCATCGCGAGCTCGTCCATGAGGGCCGACTTCGTGGTCAGGTACTTGTCCTCGGTCGGCAGCGAGATCGTGAGGCCGAGCGCCTGACCGCGACTGACGATCGTGATCTTGTGGACGGGGTTCGTGTTCTCGAGGTAGTGGCCGACGAGGGCGTGGCCCATCTCGTGGTAGGCGGTGATCTTGCGCTCCTTCTCGGA
>DATIBA010000112.1:0-4763 GCA_035457765.1 Gaiellaceae bacterium | reverse complement strand
CGGCGTGCGGCTCAGCCCGAGCCATTCGGACAGCTCGGCGTCCTTGAGCTGCTCGCCGGGCTCGAGCGTCCCGTCGAGGATCGCGTCGCGGAGACGGGCGTAAGCCTGGTCACGGAGCAGCGTTCGCGCCGGCGCGCCCTTTTGCTTTGGAACCGGCATGTGAAATATTAAATCTCAGATGTGAAATTTCGTCAAGCTCCGCGGGACCGTGCTCGCACAGGATCGAGCGGCTGTGGACGGCTCCCTTCGTCGTGAAGCGAGCCTTTTCGTCGGACGAGGCAACGTTGGGCAAAACGTTCGGTCCGGGTAGTCGCTCGCCCCGAGAACAGACCACGTCTTGCGGGCTTTTGAAGTACGAGGGCAGGATTTGAACCTGCGACCTCCGGATATGCGACTGAGGTTCCGTCGAGATCACGTTTCGCCTGCCCGAGTGTGCGCGAATGCCGCTCGAGGAAAGCCGGCGAGCCCCGCGGCCAGGCTCCTGGAATGCGGCTCGCTTCATAGACTCCGGGCGTGCCGACGTGCTCCTCGTGCCGGAGACATGTGCCGGGCGACTTCGCCTTCTGCCCGCACTGCGGCACTGCCCTGACAGATCCGAAGACTGCGCCGCCCAGAGAAGAGCGCAAGGTCGTGACCGTCCTCTTCTGCGACCTCGTCGGCTTCACCGCCGCGTCCGACGCGGCCGACCCCGAAGACGTTCGCTCGCGGATTCGCCCGTTCTACGCCCGCGTGCGCGCGGAGATCGAAGCCCATGGCGGCACGGTCGAGAACTTCGTCGGGGACGCCGTCATGGCGGTCTTCGGGTCACCCGTCGCCCACGAAGACGATGCCGAGCGAGCTGTTAGGACTGGCCTCAGCATCCTGGAGGCGATCGAAGAGCTGAATGACCAAAACCCTGCGCTCGCCCTGCGGGTACGCATCGGCATCAACACGGGGGAGGCGGTCGTCGCCCTCGGAGCCGGCTCAGACGACTGGGGAGGATCCATCATCGGTGACGTCGCGAACACTGCCTCCCGCCTCCAGGGAGCCGCTCCGGTCAACGGCATCGTCTGCTCCGAGCAGACCCATCGCGCCACCGAGCGCGTCTTCGACTACGAGCCGCTCGAGCCGGTGCGAGTGAAGGGCAAGCGGGAACCGCTGGCAATCTGGCGGCCGCTCAAGCCACGCGCGCGCCTTGGCTCGGACGTCACCCGCACGCACACCACCCCATTCGTCGGCCGAGAGCGTGAGAAGCCACTCCTGATCGGATCCTTCGAGCGTTGCGCACGTGACCGCAGCTGCGAGCTAGTCACGATCGTCGGCGAGCCAGGGGTGGGTAAGAGCCGCCTCTGCGCCGAGCTCTTCACCTACATCGAGGAGCGCCCCGAGCTCGTCACCTGGCGCCAGGGCCGCTGTCTACCCTACGGGGAGCGGATCGCTTTCTGGGCGCTGGGGGAGATCGTCAAAGCCGAGTCCGGAATCCTCGAGTCCGACCCGCCGCAGGATGCGGCGGCCAAGCTCGAGCGCGCCCTGCCCCAAGACGATCCCGAGCTGCCCTGGCTCCGCGCTCGCCTGGCCCCACTGATAGGCGCCCCGGCCGAGCCGGCACCGCTGACGGAGTCCTTCGCTGCCTGGACGCGCTTTCTCGAGTCGCTGGCTGTGCGGGGGCCGACCGTCCTCGTCTTCGACGACCTGCACTGGGCGGACCGCGCCCTCCTGTCCTTTGTCGAGCATCTCGCCGACACGGCAAAGGGAGTGCCGCTGCTCCTGGTCTGCGCCGCACGCCCCGAGCTCTTCGAGCAGCACCCGACGTGGGCGACGGGGCTTCGCAACGCGACGACGATCAACCTGCCGCCGTTGACGGACGAGGAGACGACTCGCTTGATCGAGACCTTGTTGGCGATCGAATCGCTGCCTCTCGGCACGCAGCGGGTGCTGCTCGAGCGCGCAGGAGGCAACCCTCTGTACGCGGAGGAGTTCGTGCGCCTGCTCGACGACCGCGGCGAGCTTCCCGAGGAGGTGGAGGTGCCCGACTCCGTGCACGCGTTGATTGCCGCTCGACTCGACACCTTGAGCGCGGAGCGGAAGAGCCTGCTGCAGGACGCTTCCGTCGTGGGGAAGGTGTTCTGGGTAGGCGCGCTGGCCGAGATGGGCGGTCGCGACCGATCTGAGGTCGAGACGGTGTTGGACGATCTAGCGAGGAAGGAGCTCGTTCATCGGCTGCGCACGTCTTCGATGGAGGGCGAGGCGGAGTACGGCTTCTGGCACCTGCTCGTGAGAGACGTCGCGTATGGCCAGATCCCGCGGGCCGCACGCGCGGCGCGGCATCGGGCGGCGGCGGCGTGGATCGAGGGCAAGGCGGCAGACCGCGTGGAGGATGTTGCAGACGTGCTCGCACATCACGTACTGGCGGCGCTCGAGCTTGCCCGGGCCACCGGCGATGCCGAGCAGGCGAACGAGCTCGAAACGAGCGCGCTGCGATACCTCGCGCTGGCCGGTGAGCGGGCGCTCGCCCTCGACGTCGACGCGGCCGAGCAGCACTTCGCCCGCGCACTCGAGCTCGCTCCGGCCAGTCATCCGGACCGCGCGAGCCTGCTCGAGCGCTGGGCGCAGGCAGCACGGCAGCAGGGTCGGCTGCAGGAGGCGAAGGAAGCCCTTGAGGCGGCGCTCGCCATTTGCCGAGATGCGCACTCGGGCGTCGAAGCGGGGTTGGTCCTCACGAGGCTCTCGAATGTGCTCTATCGCATGGGCGATCCAGGCGCCGAGCAGGTGCTGAGGGAGGCGCTCGCCTTGCTCGAGACGGAGCCGCCCGGGCCCGAGCTGATCGAGGCGTATTCAGAGCTGGCGGGGCTGCGCTATGTCGGAGCCGCGTATCTGGAAGCAGTCGCTGCCGCCGATCGGGCGCTGGCGCTCGCCATCGAGCTCGGCCTGCCCGAGCCGCCACGCGCGCTCGGCTCTCGCGGCGCCGCTCGCAGCTACCTGGGGGAGCGGGCGGGGGTCGAGGACATGCGCCGCGCACTGAAGCTCGCGCTCGACCAGGGCCAGGGTCGCGTGGCCGGGATCCTCCACAACAACCTGACGGTCGTCAGCTGGGGTTACGAGGGGCCACGGGCCGCGCGCGAAGCTGCACGTGAGGGGATCGAGTTCAGCGAGCGACGGGGAATCGCCGAGATCGTGCTCGCCATCTCTGCGATGGCCGCAGGCTGTCTCGCGGAGCTTGGCCTGACCGATCAGGCGCTGGCCGAGGTCGAGCCCGTGGCCGACCGCCTGCGCGTCGCCAACGACATCAACTTCATCGAGGCGCGCTCGCTGCAGCTGCGCCTCCTTACAGAACGCGGAGACCTTGCCCACGACCCCGCGCTGGACAAGCTCGTCGCGGCCGCCCGCCAGAGCGATGAGCCGCAGCCCATTGCGATCGCCTTCGCCGCGGCCACCCTCGTGCTGCTCGCCCAGGGCCAGCCGGACCAGGTGCAGCCACTGCTCGACGAGCTCGACCAGACGCCGGCTATCCGGACTGAAATCTATTACGCGTCGCTCCTGCCCGAGCTCCTGCGGACCGCGCTCGCCCTCGGAGACGCTGCTCTTGCCGCCCGACTCGCCGACGGCGTCGAACTGCGTACGCCGCTCGCCGAGCATGCGCTCATCGCATGCCGCGCTCAACTCGCCGAGGCCGCGGGCGACCACGCTCATGCGGCCGCCCTCTACTCGGAGGCGGCTGAGCGCTGGCGCGAGTTCGGGAACGCTCCCGAGCGCGCGTACGCTCTGCTCGGGCAGGGCCGGTGTCTGCGCGCACTCGGCAGCTCCGAGGCTGAGCAGCAACTGCGCGAGGCGCGCGAGCTCTTCGCCTCGATGGGGTACAAGCCGGCGCTCGCTAAGACCGACGGCCTGCTCGGCTCGGCGAAGGCCGCAGCCTCGTAGTCACCTCCCAGCGGCGTCTCGTTGGAGTGCGCAAGCGTACTCTCTGCCCGGGAGACGTCCGCTGGCCTCGCGTGGCGCGCGCGCAAAGGCAAAAGTTGGGCAAAAGTTTGTGCAGCCGATAGCGCTTCAGAGAACGGCAAAGCCCCGTTTCCGGGGCTCTTCCAGTAGCGGGGGCAGGATTTGACCTGCGACCTCCGGGTTATGAGACGTTGCCATCTAGGTCAACTGAGCCCAATGCCGCACGGTTCCGTCACGCTCGATGGGCTGAGGTCTGCTGAGGTCCGCTCAGGTGGGCAAAAGTCTGGCCAAAGGTTTCGCGCCTCCGTAGAACTGTGGGCCCGCCGCGAGGGCGGAGATGCGACCTCCGGGCTATACGACGCCTTAGCGCGCCGGCCCGCCGGACTCGATTGGTGGAGACCTAGGCGGGCGCGCGGCGAAAGATCTCGAGTGTCTGCTCGACGCCTTCCATGAGTGGTGTCATCGGGGTCTGAATCAACGGCTCGGGAAGCTGCTCCAGGAAAGGAAGCCGAACGTCATCGAATGCGACGCTTGCGTCGGGGGCGGCTGCTTTGATGGCTGCCACGATCTCGCTCATCGAGACGACCGGACCTCCGATATTCAAGACCTCAGCACCGGTTGGCGGTCGTCGGGCGGCATCGATGAATGCGCACGCAACGTCGGATGCGTATTGGAACTGCATCCGGCCTCCGAACGGGATCGTGAAGGGCTCACCTCTGGCCGCCGCGAACATGGCCTCGGTGGGAGATGCGGTCATCCCCCGGTCGCGTCCGGGCCCATAGACGACGAGCGGGCGCACCCCGACGCTTGGCACGCGGTCGTCTTGCCAATAGATACGGGCAGAGCCC
>DATIBA010000111.1:0-2518 GCA_035457765.1 Gaiellaceae bacterium | reverse complement strand
GGGAACACCGGCCACGACTTCGTCGTCAAGGGGCGCCGAACGCGAGTCCTGCGGCCCGCCGAGCGTCAGACGATCACGGTCTCGTTCCCGCGGAGGGGCTCGTTCCGCTTTCTCTGTTCCGTGCCGGGGCACGCGCGGCTGGGGATGAGAGGTACGTTCGGCGTCGCCACCCGCCCCGCCCCGCCCCCTCCGGCCCGGCCTCCCGTCGACACGTCCGAGCTCGCGACGCTCTCCCGCATCGGAACGTTCGAGAGACCGGTGCTCGTGACAGCGCCGCCCGGCGATTCGCGCCGTGTGTTCGTCGTCGAGCAGACGGGCGCCGTACGGATCGTTCGCGACGAGGCGACCTTGCCCACGCCGTTCCTCGACCTTCGGGACGAGGTGAAGCTCTCGAGCGAGCCCGGTCTGCTCTCGATCGCCTTCGCGCCGGACTACGCGAAGAGCGGGCGCGTCTACGCGTTCTACAACTCGACCGCGGGGAACGGAGACATCAGGATCAGTGAGTTCCGCCGGCACTCGACCGATCCCGACCTGGTCGACCCGTACAGCGAGCGGATCCTGCTGACGATCCCGAAGCCGTGGGAGAACCACAACGGCGGCATGCTCCAGTTCGGTCCCGAGGGATACCTCTACGCCTCGATCGGCGATGGCGACAGCGGCATCCTCAATCCACCGGGGTTCTTCGCGCAGAAGCGCGACGATCTCCTGGGAAACATCCTGCGAATCGATCCGCGCGCCGGAGATCCGTACGCAGTGCCGAGCGACAACCCCTTCGTCGGCGTCGACGGAGTCCGACCCGAGGTCTGGGCGTACGGTCTACGCAACCCGTGGCGTTTCTGGATCGACGCCGAGACAAGCTCGATGTTCGTGGCCGACGCCGGGAACGCGCGCCGTGAGGAAATCGACTTCACGCCCCTCGCCGAGTCGGGCGCCAACTTCGGCTGGCCCTGTTTCGAGGGTACCCTGCGATTCGATCCTACGGCGACGTGCGAGCGCGCCGTGCCGCCTCTGCTCGACTACCCGCGGGAAGACGACGCGTGCGCCGTCATCGGCGGCGTCGTCGTGCGCGACCCTCGGATGCCGGCACTTGCGGGCCGGTACCTCTACGGCGACTTCTGCTCCGGGAAGATCACCGCGCTCACGGTCGAGAGCGGTCGGGTCACCGCCTCGGACGGGCTCGGGCTGGTCGTCCCGGAGCTGACGAGCTTCGGCGTCGACGACGCGTGGCATGTCTACGTCATGTCGCTCGGGGGGGACGTCTACCGCCTCGATCCGAAGCCCGAGACCTGAGTTCTGCGGCCCAGGCGGCCGCGCGGAGCCCGAGCCAGATCGGTGTCAGGAGGACGTAGAAGACGAGGTCGCCTGCGAGGAGCAAGAACCACCAGAGGGCGAACCAGCGCAATGGCACCCACCCCTTCTCGCGGAGGTCGCCCCGACCTCCGGGCGGTGGATGAAGGCGACGGCGGAGCGGCGGCTCACCTGGCGACCCGTACGGGCTCGGCGGGCTGTCGGTCACGGCTTGGCAGCCCTCTTCCGTCGCTCGACGAGTCGGATGATCCGCATCGAGGTCTCCTCCACCGAGAGTTCGGACACATCGATGACGGGGCAGCGGAGGCGGCGATGGAGCGCAGCGGCGTCGTCGAGCTCGGCGTAGATCGCGTCGAGTTCCGCGTAGCGCTCGCGCGGTGCTCCCATGCTCCTCACGCGGGCGCTACGTATCTCACCCAGCCGCTCGGCGTCGATGGTCAAGCCGACGATCTTCGCGGGGTCGATCTCGAAGAGCTCCTCCGGCGGCTCGATGCCACGGACGACGGGCACGTTGGCGGCCTTGTGGCCGAGGTAGCCGAGGTAGATGGACAGCGGCGTCTTCGACGTCCGGGACACCCCTACGAGCACGATGTCGGCCTCGTCGAGCCCGCGGCCGACTCCGTCGTCGTACTTCACGGCGAACTCGATCGCCTCGATGCGCTTGAAGTAGGTCGAGTCGAGCGGGGCACGCGCGCCGGGCTTCATCTTCGCGGCGACACCGGCGACGCGTGAGATCGAGTCGATCGGGTGCCCGAGCAGGTCGCAGTAGTGGACGCGGGCACGCCGACAGAGCTGTCGCATCGCGTCGCGCAGACCCGGCTCGACGAGCGTGTAGACCATCACAGCCGGCCGACCGCGGGCCTGCTGGACCGCGAGGTGGAGATCCTCGACGTTCTCGACGCGCGGGTGACGGATCTCCGCGAACGGCTGGCCGGGGAACTGCGCCTCGAGTGCGAGCACGAGCCGTTGCGCGGTCTCGCCCGTCGAGTCCGAGACGATGTGGAGCTCGACGGGCTCCCGGGACGGGTCGCTGTCGCTCATCGGCGGGAGGCTAGCGGCGGGTCGGGTGTCGAGTAACGTCTCGACCCATGCCCGACATGGTCACGATGGACAAGATCGTGTCGCTCGCGCGCCGGCGCGGGTTCGTCTTCCCGTCCTCCGAGATCTACGGCGGCCTCGGCTCCGCGTACGACTACGGGCACTACGGCGT